>NZ_JAAHGK010000735.1:0-3927 GCF_010672505.1 Okeania sp. SIO2B9
TCTTTGCCTTTTTCTCCATATATGGGAGTTAAGTCTTTAACTATTCTGTCTGTAGTTTCTGCAATATTTTCTATACCTAAGTCGTCTATGATTACATATCCTTGTTCGGCAAATTGTTTGACAAGTTTTTTTGTATCTTTGTCTAAAGTTAACTGGCTAAAAATTTGTTCAAAAAATGGCGAATCTACCAAAGGTAAATTCATCACAGGAGGAGTAAACTTTTTATCTGTTGTTTTGCTCATAATTTGTGAATAAAGAAATAACTAAGGAGGAGCAAAATATTATAGCAATTTTCATTAGATATCTCCAGAAAAGAGAGAGTAGGGAGTAGGGGAAAATAATTGATAATTTCTGTGCGATAATTGATTTTATTTTTGATTCTTGGAGATGTCTATTTATAGCAGGAAACAGAGAATAGGGAATAGCGGGAAAAACATTTCCCCTGATTCAGATCATCATCCACATAAGTCCTAAAATGCCTGTCTATTGCAATAGATAGTACCAAATTCACGCCAAGGTCGTTACATTTTAATCTGTATTTTCTGCCTTACTGGACAGTAAAAAGTTTTTGTATTCATAAAACAGTTGGTTTCATGTGAAAAAATGCTCCAGATTTGATTGTCTGGTGAATAGCGTTCGAGTATTTAAGAATTTTGTCAAAAGTAGCCCTGACCTACTTTTGGCTAAAATCTGCTTTCTTTGCTCGGCGAGTGTCAGTAGAACTATCTGTTCACTTGGATAACCATTGGAGGGTAGGGTACGAAACCAACGAGGCAAGTCCTTCGAGATCATCATGGGCATCTCTAAACTAAGCAGTTGTAAAATAGCTAGAGCTATAGCGTTGCTCAGTACAAACCGTTCCATAGCTTCGACTTTTCTGTGAAATTGTTGCTGCTGTTTGTTCGGATATCGATTGAGAATTAAGTAGTCTTTCGGCCACCCCTGAGTTGGGAGCAGAGCTTTGATCCAAAACCGATAGCTAAAACCAGATAATAGTTGAATCAAGTTGCGGAAAGTGACTTCAATCTGAAAACGCCAACTATCAGCCGTTAAAATTTCTGCTGCGGATAGAGTCAGATCAGTTGATAGCAGAATTATTTGTTTGCCCTCCGGCCATACAGCTAGTACAAAGCGTACCCTTTGAGCAGGACAATCCCAATGCCAATCTATGCACCGATATCTGAGTGTTACCATCTTACCGTAAAGTACTAGAGTTTCTGTACTCAAGGAGCTTTTGTGAGCAAACAAGCTGCGTAGTTTGACTGATTCACCCCAGATGCGAGGTCTGCCACGACTGCATTTGAGCGGTGGTGGTGGTAAAGGATGTTTACCTACTGCATTGATTCGTACTCTTGTAATTAAATGTAGCTTATGCTTTCTCAACTCTTCAATCAAATTTTGAGAAGCAAACTCAGCATCCAGAATGATATAGCTACCAGCATGGAGCAGTTCTACGCACAAAACAGACATTCGCTCTACTATTGTAGTTTGATCATCCTCAGCTACCTTGATACCATCTGGCAATCCCAAAGTCACAGGAACTACTTTCAAACAACAACCTGCTTTTAAAAGTATGGTAATGACTCCAAAGTAATGACCTCATATCCATTCTGGCTTCGTTACATTTTCTGATTCATTATCTAGTTTTTTCACCGCAGGCATTTTTTTTCTTCCTTACCGACTTTTATACCATCACCTACATAAACTGGTTGACCTCTAAGACAGTGAACTTTTGGGTGAGTGATTAACCATTCATGCCACCCCATGGATAATTTTTGAGCACTAATTGCCTGGGAATGAAACCAGTGTAAAGCTTGGGTGTAGTAATTTTGTGTTAGTCCCACAGCGTTGAGATCGCTGGTAACTGCCCGATGTTGGTTGCATAAAAGAATGCCCTAAATCAGGCTCACAAACCATTCATCAGTGGCATGACGACTAAATACTGGACGTAAGTTGGTCAAGATTTGCTCTATCGTACCGATTATGTGGATAATAGAGATTAGCTGGTCAAATTTAAGAATCATTAACCAGTATGCACCATTCCCCGACTTTTAGTGGGGAATGTTTTTTTTCCACTCAGAACTTTGTACTGTCCAGTGCCTTAAGTAGAGTAGAATAAAAAAAATTTTCGCGCGCAGATATTTTAAATATCGGGACTTTAGTCAAAAACATCTGAAAAATACTGTCAAAAGCTTACTTATGAAGATTTTCACGTCAAATCAGCTTGTTTTTGATAGGTGTAGTTTTTAGCTATTTTACCCTTTTGATGTATTTTCCTTGCTCTGTATGATTTTCAGTTATTTTTGGGGACAAAAATATCAAAGTCCCGATATTTATCTTCTATAGGACTCTTATGGTATCTTTGCACGCGGTATGTGCTTTTAGCATTGAAGTATGGGCGAATGGCCGTTCGCCCCCTACAGAAGTCAGGAAATTCAGAAATAGAATAGGGGAAAAAGCGGATAAGACCCCGCGACGACGTTAGTCGCATCTGGTAGCGCACCAAGCAGGTAGACAAATACTCCCTACTCCCCCACCCCCCACTCCCTGCTCCCTTTCAGTGAATTATTATTCCTCAAATTGCAAAAGGTCTTTCACAAATTCTTGATCGAGAATCTTTTTGGGTCTTAATACTAGCAAAACCCGTCCAAGTAGAGGTATATTAGGTAATTCATCAAAGCACTGCATCTCTATTTTCCCAGCTTGGTCTACGATAAAATAACCATCCTCATCCCATTCACGTTGAGACCTATCAATAATTAACAAAACTTCCTCAGTTGCTCCTGGTATTGGAGTAGGCAAGCGATCGCTATTTTCAATCACTGCTACAGGATCTTCTGCTTGCATGACAACTCGCCATCCAGGTATCCCTACCCAAGCACCTGTTCCACCAGAAAACTTTACTATTCCATGAGACCCCACCTCCTCAACTATAGGGACAGCTTTTAAATCTTCCGTGTTCAGGGGGAATTTTCCCACTACTGGTAAAATACGGGGCAATTCTTCTTCTGACTCCATTCGATAAATTGGCAGACGGGGTGCTGGTCTCTGAGAAACAATAGTAAAATCAGTTAGTAACTTTTCAAGTTGTTTTCTAGCTGTTTGAGAATTAGCTAATTTAAGACCTTTAGCAATGAGACGAGATCTTTGTTGTAAGTCGTTTTGTTGCCTAGCTAGTTTCCAACATTGATAAGCTACTATATCTCCAGGGCGATCGGAAAATCCTTCTGGTATTGTTTTCATCCGAGCAAAATCCTTAATGGCCTTTGCTAACTCTTTCGCATCATCAACATCAAGATTATGCTCAACTATAAACTCAGTTGCTATAATTCTTTGCTCTTGAGTTAAAATTCTCAATTCGTAAAGAATATCACTTCCCGATCTCTCAAAGCGCGATAAAAAATCTGTTCCACTTTGCGACTGTACATTTTTTGCGGTTTTGGCATTGACAATACTTGTATATACTTGAGATCCTACTATCACCTGATTTTGCTGTACAGGTTCAAATCCTGTTGCTTCAAATATTTGCTGAGAAGTATATCCAGCTTTTTGTAGTTTTGCACAAGCTTGTCCCCACTCTACCCAGTTACTTTCTTTGCGACGTAGCAAACCAATTAAGTTTTCTATCTCTACTGGGTTTGTTGATTTTTCTTGAGAGTTGGGGGAATTTTCTGGTGTTTCGATCATAATTGATGGTGCACTTTTTTTGTTTTAATTTTAAATGAATGAATAAGCCTTTGACCATCCTACCTAAAAATATATCAGCTACGGATATAAGGCCATAAGTTAATTTATTTCTGAGATATAACACCAAAAATCAAGTGGAATAATTTTTGGCGATACAAGGTTTCGGTTGAATATTGACAACTTCTAAGATAGATGGTTGTTAGATGATACCAATTCACATTTAAAGTTTGAAACTATTTG
>NZ_JAAHGK010000736.1:0-3915 GCF_010672505.1 Okeania sp. SIO2B9
CTATTATTATAGTCTTACTTAGTTCTGCAAGACTATAATAATAGATGTATGCGAGCCATTTCCGCTAGAAAATTCTATAAGCAAAAAACCTAGATGTTTAAATGTAAAACTAAAATTACAATTCGATCCTTTTAAAGCTTGCTACTGTTACAAAGTCAAAGAAATAACATGAATCAAAAACAGCGTCTCTTAATACTGGATTTAGACAACACAATTAGGCAAACTATTAGTGGAAACGAGTTTATCAACGACGATCCAGAAGACCAAGAACTAATTAAGGGAACAGCCCAAAAGATAAAAGAATATAAAGATGCTGGTTATCGAATCGTTGGTATCACCAACCAAAAAGGGGTTTCTCTAGGGTATAAGACCTTAGATAATTGTATCAAAGAACAAAGATTCACTCTGGGATTATGCCCCGAATTAGAGAGGATTCTATTTTGTCCAGATGACGGGGACTCTCTAGTAATAATATCTCGTGAAGCTACTTTTATGATTAATAGCAAAACATTTTTAAATAGCAACATGATTGATGAATATAAGTCCTTAGATAGTAGTATAATCAAGGGCTTTGATTCTTTTAGGAAGCCTGGAATTGGAGCGATTCAATTTTTGTCGTTAGATAGAGATATTTGTCGCGATCGCAGCTTATTTGTGGGAGACATGGAAACCGATTTACAATGCGCTGAAAAAGCAAAAATTAAATTCCTTTATCCTCAAGAATGGCTCGATAAAAAAGTAGGAGATTTTGTTTAATTATGTATATTTTTCGTTATCCAGTAGTACCGTGTTTTTCCCCAAAGATTCTTAGTATTGCTAAACTCTTTTTCCTTGTTCCATACCGTAGTTTATTCACTATAAACAAACTAGAATTGGGTCTAGCTATTCTTTGCCCTAGAAAACAGAACAAAGACATTTTTCGGGAAAAATATTTAGATACTTTATGCGATCGCGGATTTAAGGTTTATACAGAAATTTATTTATAGCTTGATTCTGCAACTATGCAGCCATATAAGTCTATTCCTTGGAATGGCACTTATCCTGTTATAAAAGAAAAAAAAGTTTACAAGAGTCTTGCTGTATATAACGATGAAAACTGGTTTGTAGGAAGTCCTTTAATGGCACTTAAGTTTTATAAGCTTGGCATAATGCCAACAGTTATTAAAGGTCGCACTATTTGTTCCATTGGCTATAGCGAACAGCAAAATATTTGGTATGGCTGGACACCCGAACGCATGAGAGGCTTTAAAATTGGCGATGAAGTAAAACTAGGCGACGCAATTAACGAGAGCGTCTGGACTGATGATTACTTAGCTAAGAATCCCCACAAAGATTTGTCTTTGCCCATTGGGTTTAAAGCCGAAACTATAGAGGATTGCAAGCGTATGGCGATCGCATTTGCCAATAGTGCATAAAGAGTAATTAAGTTCAAAATAGTAGGACAACAAAAGATGAAAATATTAATAGCTGGAAGCAATAAAGATGGAAACGATTTATTGACGACTCCCCACAAATAACATTCTGAACGAATGTTCAAGAAATTTGGGGGATTCTCCAGTCGAGAGTTAATCGATTGGGTTACATTGAAGATGAGGATGAAATCTCACTCCAACGGGACTCGCCATCAGTCCGACTACTGGGACGAATCCCAGATACTTTTTACGGATGTTGTAGCATCCGACCCCATCACGGTGATGCCTAAACCCACATTTGCACTTATATTCCCTATTTTTCGGCTTGTGCCTTTCACCACAAGCAGGGCAAGTCTGCGAAGTGTATGCTTCGTTAATTAATTCGGTTTTGATTCCAACTTTCGCACATTTATACTCTAATTTTTGTCTAATAGAACCAGCACTCCACTGATGAAGTTTTTGGTTAGCTTTTTTGCCATAGTTAATATTTTTTCTGATATTTCGGACATCTCCTATAACTAGCGTTTGAATGCCTCTTTTCTGTAGCATTGAAACTGCTTTGCTGGTTAATTTGTGTTCGATATCTTTGATTTGATTGTTAATCTTAGCGAGCTGCTTTTGCTTAGACTTAATTAATTGTTTTCGTCTTTTACTACCTCTTTTTTTTGTGTCTATTAATTTAGATAATTTGGCTTTAAGTTTGTTCTGATACTGTCGTTTAGAACGAAGTAAACGTCCGTTAAAGATGTCTGTATCAACACCATCGGAGAAAGCCATTGGGTGAATCTCTCCTAAGTCGCATCCAGAGATGTTCCCCGTTTCTTTGGGCATCACTTTCTTTTGCCGATAACAAGCCCTCAATTCATAACATTGAGATTGCTTATTCCAACCCATTTCTATCTGTTTTGGTTTTTCCCAATGCCAGTTAACTATTAGAGGTTGATTTCCTTTGCCATTAGAAAGTCGAAGCTTACCATCCTTTAACTTAATAGCTGACTGCTTCCAAATAACTTTGTAGAACCAACGTCTTCGTTTAGGAGGCTTGCTATTGGGGTCTAGTTTTTTTCTGCTTCTCCACGATTTTAAGGAAGCGTAGAAAGACTGAGTGATAGCATCGCAGGTATGAGCGTGAAGCTTACTTGATATATGCCATTTCTCCATTGAGTAACCAGACAGCCAGATATTTTTCTTCCGTACTGTACGCCAAAAACTAATCAAAGTCCTTGAATACAATTCACCAGCAGCACGAGCTAAATCGTCTAACTGTGATGTTTTGCCTATCTTTATTTTGCGTACTAGATACTGAGGCATAATAAAATTAGATAGCTTTGACTAAAATAATACCATGCCTCAGTTTAAATCCAATCACAACATTGTGTATTGTTGTAAATATCATGTTGTTTGGTGTACCAAATATAGAAGAAAAGTCTTAACTGAAAAAGTTGATATTAGGCTCAAAGAACTACTAAGAGAAATAGCTCAACAGATTAATGTAGAAATATTAGAAATGGAAGTAGGAGAAGAGAATCACGTTCATTTATTATTGTCTCTAGACCCTCAATTTGGAGTGCATAGAGCCGTTAAAAGGTTTAAAGGGGCAACATCTCGATACTTAAGGTTAGAGTTCCCCTGGCTCAAAAAAAGATTACCTAGCTTATGGACAAACAGTTACTTTGTTTCTACATCAGGAGGTGCGCCACTAGCTAAAATCAAAGAATATATCCAGAATCAAAAGCGTAGCGAGAAGTAGGTAGGGAATAAATTCCCTCCTTCGAGCTTATCCCCATGTCTGAAGCCAGGGGCTTGCGCTCTCAGTTTTTTCAGTCAAGGGTTGACAGGATAATGGTTTCGGGAAAATTATTGATGAATTGGCAACCCAGTTTTTACTGTTTTCCCATTTTCTTTTTCATATATGTTTGTAAAGCCTCATCCATGATTTGTCTCATTGTCCTGCCTTCCTGCTCTGATAAGGCTTTTAAGCTAACAAATAACTCATCGGACATTGCAACCCGTTTTTGATTTCTGCGATATTTCTTTTCTGAAGCTTCTAGTGCTTGTGTCATGGTGCGGTCTTGATAATTTTGCAGCTTTATTATATCGTATGCGATCGCTTAAGCAGTATTTTAAATGACAATATGTAAAAATCGCGCTAACTTATGCTAACGCGATCGTTTACGCACAATATTTTCCTCAGTAATAGATTATCAAAGAACCATGAACAAAGAAGCTAAATTATTAATATCAGAGAGTCTTTCTACTATCTTAGATTGGGAAAAACTCAAGAAAACTGGGGATTTAACAAACCATGAGATAAGTTGGTTTGAACATCTTTTAAAGAAGAATAAGATTGACTTAAAAAATACTCATATCCCCGTCATTGAATATCCAGAAATATATAAAGAATTAATGTTACTAATCAATGACCAAATACAAAATTATCTAAATATTAAAATTCATAAGTCCCCTAGTCTTGCAGAACTAAGTAAGACTATAATAATAGATA
>NZ_JAAHGK010000737.1:0-3907 GCF_010672505.1 Okeania sp. SIO2B9
TTTTCATATTGATGAACCACATCGTCATAATCACGCACCCTGTAGGGAAGTTTCATGGAACGTCTCTACTGTGGTATATCGAAATGAAAACCGCTGTAATAGCCCAGTCTTTAAGCTGTCTACTTACCTTCAAATGACATTTTTCTAGTCTAATTATTGCTTTGTGGTAATTATTTGATTGAGACAGTACCTACAACTGTGAATAAAGAGTTTTTAACCTTTAGATCGCTGAAAGCCTTAGCTATTAATAGTTATTCCAAGAACTTCGCACTGTCTAGTTACTAAGATTACTATTTCTTTGATTTCTCTAGTATGATTTGATCACATATTTTTGCAGATAAAACTATGAGATATCCAAATATTATAGATCGAGCCCTAGAAGGGGGAAGCTTTACACCGAGGTTTTCGGCAAAAATTTCGAGCGATCGCTAATTTCTTAAATCAATTTGACAAATATTTTCCGATCAAAACACATATCATTTCATTCGTTTTTCAAACTTGACAATAATCACACAAAATGATATAATCAGTAATTATACAAACCATATTCCGCACGACAAACATACTACAGTACCTTTTTCCACGAAGATGGTGGAACACAGATTCTAATATTAAGAATTATAGTCAATAGTTAATGTAGTATGTATTTATACTTAATAAAGCTCGTAATGCCTATCATGTAAAAATCTGAGCAATAAATACCTGACACTACAAGCTAGAGCTGCGGAATGTCGGATACAAAAAAGTCCTCAGCAAAATAATTAATATCTCCTTTGATGAACCCTTCAGTGATACTCTAAAAAATGACAGTGCAATTTGTTCAGTCTAAAGGCCAAAGTAAAAAGCCCGGATGATTGATTTAGAGCATGGGCTTGAGGCCAACCTCATATATTCAAGAATCTCTGTGGGCTAAAATGCCTTCCCTAGATACAAATGGAGAAACACAGGAGAATGGTCACCAATCCCTTCTCAAACCTTACCCATGAAACTACAACAGAATTATCCTTTTTATCGAAGATATATATCTGAGTAGCAAAGGGTCAGTTACTAAAAAATAAATAGTCCATCGATAGTATGGTCGGGCATCCAAAAACTAAGGCCAATTACCTGAACAACTGGGGAGAGCCCCCCATAAGACTAACTGTTGCCAGAGCTTAGCTAGTTAAGCAGTCTGGAAGAACCAGTAATCCCACTGGCATAAGTCTGGGAAAATCCACTTCCTGAAGTGAGTGGAGTATGTCAATCAGTGACTACTACTGGAAGTAAGTGCGATATATTATTTTTCACACTTAAGCAAAACCTTCAGATATTTGGTCAGACCTATATTCTGAAAATTGCAGATTATAGAGGAAGATTAATCGAACAAAAAGCCCACACTAAAAGCAACAGCAAGCTTTCATGCCATAGCAGTGTCAGTGTCGGGTATATTAATTTGGATAGCTAAATAAGCATATAGAATAGATAGAATGGTAAGCACCGCAGAAAAAACAAACGTAGGACAAATCACTCAAATTATCGGTCCAGTTGTAGATGCTAAATTCCCTAGTGGAAGTCTTCCTGAAATCTACAATGCCCTAACAATTACAGCTCAAAACGAAGCTGGACAAGATGTTTCAGTCACCTGTGAAGTGCAACAACTTCTAGGCGACAACCAAGTTAGAGCTGTGGCGATGAGTGGCACAGATGGCCTTGTACGTGGTATGGAAGTAGTAGACACTGGGGCTGCAATTAGTGTACCTGTAGGCACTGCTACTCTAGGTAGAATATTTAACGTGATCGGCGAACCAGTAGACGAACTTGGCCCAGTGGGAACTGAGGAGAAATCTGCAATTCACCGTGAATCTCCTAAATTTGTAGAGCTAGAAACTAAGCCTTCCGTTTTTGAAACAGGTATTAAAGTTGTAGACCTACTAGCTCCCTATCGTCGTGGTGGAAAAATTGGATTATTTGGTGGTGCGGGTGTAGGTAAAACCGTTATCATCATGGAGTTGATTAATAACATCGCTAAAGCTCACGGTGGAGTATCCGTGTTTGGTGGCGTGGGAGAGCGGACTCGTGAAGGTAATGACCTTTACAATGAAATGATTGAGTCCGGAGTAATTAATCCAAAGAACCTCCCTGACTCTAAGGTGGCCTTGGTTTATGGTCAGATGAACGAACCACCAGGAGCAAGAATGCGTGTCGGTCTATCTGCTCTAACAATGGCGGAATATTTCCGGGATGTTAGTAAGCAAGATGTACTACTTTTCATTGACAATATCTTCCGGTTTGTACAAGCAGGTTCTGAAGTATCTGCACTTCTGGGAAGAATGCCATCTGCGGTAGGATATCAACCTACCTTGGGTACAGAGATGGGTGAATTGCAAGAAAGAATTACATCCACAAAAGAAGGTTCTATTACTTCTATTCAAGCAGTATATGTACCTGCGGATGACTTGACAGACCCTGCACCTGCTACTACCTTCGCTCACCTAGACGCAACTACAGTATTGTCAAGGGGACTTGCTTCTAAAGGTATTTACCCAGCAGTTGACCCCTTAAACTCTACATCTACTATGTTGCAACCAAGTGTAGTAGGTGACGAGCATTATGCTGTAGCTCGTTCAGTACAATCCACCCTACAAAGGTACAAAGAACTTCAGGATATTATCGCTATCTTAGGTTTGGACGAATTATCTGAAGATGACCGTCTAACAGTAGCTCGCGCTCGTAAGATAGAGCGTTTCCTATCACAACCTTTCTTTGTAGCTGAAGTATTTACAGGTTCTCCTGGTCAATATGTGAAGCTCGAAGATACCATGAAAGGCTTCAAAATGATTTTATCTGGTGAACTTGATGAGTTACCAGAACAAGCTTTCTACATGGTGGGAGGTATTGACCAAGTAATTGCCAAAGCTGAAAAAATGAAGGCAGAAGCATAGTCTTACTGGCTATGTTGGTCGTTAGTTAGCGAAAAAATCTTGACAGTTGGCTTGTTGGTTATCGATGCTGAGATCGACAGTCAACTGACAACTTAAGTAACTAACACAAATAAAAATAAACAAAAAATGATTGACAAATGACATTAACTGTGCGTGTAATATCTCCCGACAAGACAGTTTGGGACTCAGAAGCTGAAGAAGTAATTATACCTAGTACAACAGGTCAATTAGGAATTTTAAGTGGACACGCTTCTATGCTGACCGCTCTCGATATAGGTGTAATGCGAGTTCGTGCTGAAAAAAGTAAAGATTGGGTAGCGATCGCTCTGATGGGTGGTTTTGCTGAAGTAGAAGCAAATGAAGTAACTATACTCATTAATGGCGCTGAAAAAGGAGATACTATTGACAAAGAAGCAGCTCGTATAGCTTACAATGAGGCTGAATCTAGTCTGGAAAAAGCTGAAAACGGCGACCTTCAAGCAAAAATCAAAGCCCAAAAAGCCTTGAAGCGAGCTAGAGCACGTCTGCAAGCTGCTGGTGGAGTTAACTAAACTACTAAATTCCCATTTCTGCAAGCAGGGACTGCATTTGTTCTCTAGTCAGTCCCTGTTTAATATAAGTAGGTGATTCTGGGTTGTAGGGACTAGTAACCAAATCGATACTAAGAATTTTAGATGTTTCAGGTAATACAGGTATATCTGGGTCGAAAGCTGTAGGTTTCATTAGGGAACTAGAAAAACCTTTAAAAATAGCTATTTCATCTAGTTCTCCATCAACTTCAACCTTAACTATTAATACTTCATTAGGTTTTTTAATTGTGTATTGTTCCAAACGATGAGAAATGCTATTCATAATAACTTTCAGTATATAGTTAAACAATTAATTATTAATTATTCACTCTCCTTAAAAAGGATAATATTGGTCAGTATTTTTTTCTTTGTTTGTTCTTTAAATAAGAGCCTTTAAACCTTAATTATTCGGTAAAA
>NZ_JAAHGK010000738.1:0-3905 GCF_010672505.1 Okeania sp. SIO2B9
GTCATTTGAGAAATCAAATGACAGTAATCTAACACTTTTTCCAGTTTCTAGCCCTCTAGACTCGGCTCTCCTAACTTTGACTCTCTCTCCTATTAATTCTGGAGTTACAACAGATGTCACTGGAGTTGTTGGTGGAAAATCTATTAGTATACCTAGCATTCCTGGTATCCCTGCGGTGGGAACTACAGGTACAGTTTCTATAGATTTGCTAGACTTTGGGTTTACCTCTGCAGAGATTATCAATTCATTAGATTCTGTTACTAATACAATTCCCTGGTTTTATTATGATGATGCTGTCGTTTCTTTCGCGGAACTAGAGTTGACAGCAGAATCTGTCCCCGAACCCACAAATATTCTTGGTCTCTTGGTTACTGGTGCTATTGCTACAGGTATAGTACGGGAAAAAAACAAGAAAATTAATAGACTAACAGAGCGATCGCTGCTTCTTTTCCAGTAGCATGAGGACAAGGTGAGAGAATGACAGAAATTCTCATATCAATATTTGCCTGTTGTAGTAACTGTTGCACAACAGGTCGCACCCAGGTAGCTAATATACTTAGAGGTTGTCTGAGAAGTCTCATTTGCTACATAACGCGCCCCCGCGCATCCCCCATCCTTCAAAAGCGCAGCATCCTCTGGCTTCCCCCTTCCCAAGGGGGACGGGAGGGGGATTAATAAAGGGGGACTTTTAGCAGTTAATGGATTCTTGTTCCCCCCAGAATGGGGGGGGTAGGGGGGCAAAATTCAGTATTAAACAACTTTTCAGATATCCTCTTAACTTTAGATAAAACCAAATTATAGGAGAAAATCTAAGATGACAGAATTAATTGATGTGGTTAAAACTGGAGATATTTCTCAAGTCGAAACTTTGCTGAATGAAGGTACAGATATCGATGCTAAAGACTCGGAGGGTTCCACTCCTTTAATTGCTGCTGTGGAAGCTGGCCATATAGAAATAGTTAAAAAATTATTGGCTGCTGGCGCTGATGTCAACAATAATGATAATGATGGCTGGATGCCTTTGATGGGTGCTGCAGGTAGTGGCGATCGGAAAATTTTGCAAATTTTATTGGATGCTGGTGCTGATGTCAATGCTGCTACTAATTTTGGCTTGACTCCCTTGATGACAGCTGCTGGTAGTGGCCATATTAACGCCATTCAAATTTTGCTAGACCGGGGCGCAGATATCAAGGCTAAAGATAATAATAAATGGACTGCTTTGGTCTGGGCAAGTTCAGAAGGTCATCAAGAGGCAGTGGAATTGCTAAAGCAGGTACGCGATCGGGGAGTGTTGCGTTAGGTGGTAGGTATGGCAATAACCAGAGCGGTTAGGACTTATGCTGATGATGAATCTTAGACTAGGCAATGTTTTTTCCACTGTTGTCTGTTGCCTTTTCTCTGCTATATCTATATATAGAACCCCTGCTCTCCCTCCTTTCTCCATCTCTAAAAATTCTTTAAACTTTTCAACCGAATATGATATTATTGGTTACTCAACAACAAATCCTCAGCTAATGCCACTGCCCCCCACAAAGGTGCTTCATCACCCAATGCTGCTGGTAAAATCTCAAAATTGACTTCTGGTAAAGCAGTTTCTCTTGCTACTCGTTGTAAGGTTTCCCACAATAATTCACCTGCTTTCATCACCCCACCCCCTAAAATAAACCGTTCGGGGTTAACTAAATTAGCTACATTCCCAATACCTACTCCCAAACCCCAACCTGCTAATTCGATCGCCTTAATAGCAATTTTGTCTCCTTGCATAGCTGCTTGACTAACTTCCTGGGCAGTTATTGCTTCTAAATCATTATTTACCAAACTCCGCAAAATTTGCCCTTCTTGAGGTTGATATTGCAACTGTTCTCTTACCTGTTGGGCAATATAGGGACCTGATGCTAATCTTTCTACACAACCACGTTTACCACAAAGACAAATTGGACCTTCTGGATCGACTGTGACATGACCTATTTCTCCTGCCATACTCTGGACACCGCGCCATGGTTTGCCATTGAGAATCCAACCTCCACCTACACCTGTGCTTACAGTAATATAAAGTAAGTTGTCATATCCTTGACCAGCGCCAAAACGATGTTCTCCTAATGCTGCTACGTTGGCATCATTATCAACTATTGCGAGTGAGTTAAATTCGGTTTCTAAGATTTGCTTGAGGGGAATATTTTCCCAACCTTTTACATGATGGGATAGACGAACTGTACCTGTGGTTGCATCTACGGGACCGCCAAAACTGACTCCTATAGCAGCAGGTTTTTCGCCTTTGAGAAGGTTGTGAGAAATAGTTTGCATCATTTCAATATCTGTTTGAGCAGAAGCATGGGGAGGGGAAAAAGTTTTTTGATAGTCTTGCCAGTTTCTTTCGCCAGCATTTAATACTGCTGCTGCTAACTTTGTACCACCAAAATCAAGGGCTAAAATTTTATTTGTCATAAAATAAATCAGGTTTATTGAGGATATTTTTAAGTTCTTAAACTAGGGTTTGGAGAAAAGCTCCGGTTAAATTCATTTAATATCAAGTTTATATAATAAAGGTTTTATAGCAAAAATTCATCTACTTTGCCACAGTAAGTATTCAGCTAGCTCGCATTCAGCTTTTAGCTGTTTCATAAATAATGGATATACACTGCTCAGGTCAAGGTTAGTTGTTTTTTCAATACTTTGAATTCTCCTTAAACTTCTCAATACTAATTCCTGCTATAAAGGCAGTGAATTAATAGCTGATTGCTGAATGCTGACCGCTGAATGCTTACTTGCCACATTCTTCAGTCTTAAAATTATTTATTAAATATTTAAGTGAACTCGGTCTAAAATTTTAGTATTTTTAAAATATATGGGGTATAAGTTTCATCTTAATTTTTGTAGTTTACTCTGGGTTATTAAGTAATCTATAAATTTGTGGTTGATATAGCAGTGGAAGGAAAGGTCGCAGACAGATCGAGAGCTTAAAGCTAAGACAAAGCAATATTTTTCCGTCAGCTATCAGCTATCAGCTATCAGCTATCAGCTATCAGCTATTGCTTTTAATGAGTGATAAAAGCTTTATTGACTAAGAAACGAAAAATCTTACTATAACAGTCAGCTCTAAAGTCTATATTCATTTAAAACTCGTCCTTAAGCACAGGTTATTATTGCTGAGAGCTGACTGCTAATAGCTGAATGCTTACATTTTTCCTTCTTCCCTCTTCCCTCTTCCCTCTTCCCTCTTCCCTCTTCCTTTTTCCCTCTTTATTCTGCTATATTTTATTGTTGAAAATAAATAGCAACAAAAATTTAATAAAAAATTAATTACCCTCGTTTGTGTTTTTTTGTTATAGTTATTTTATAAGATTAATAATACTAATATCAGGAGATCATTAATATGGTAGAACAAACTAATCAAAATATACCAGAATCAGTGGTTCAAAATTTGCCTGTGGTAGCTAATCAAACCTGGCAACAAGCAACTCAAAATTTACCTCAACAAGTTAAACAAACTGTTATTCAAAATCGAGTTCCGATTGCAGTAGGTGTGGGTGCTATTGTATTAACTCCGATTATTTTACCTTTGTTAAAACCTGTAGCTAAAGCAACTATTAAAACTGGTGTTTCTTTCTTGGAAAAAACTAAAGGTGCTCTAGCAGAAACAGTAGAAATATTCGGGGATATTGTGGCGGAAGCTAAGGCAGAAGTAGCGGCAGAAGCACAACATAAATCTAACTTAAAAGCAGGTATATATTCTCAACAAGAATTGAATGCAAATAAGTCAGCAACTCCTTGAAGAAGGAGTCAGGAGACAGAAGACAGGAGACAGAATCAATTGCATAGGGATAGGAGGGCGATTAGCATTAAAGGCTCACTAGGGCAGAAAAATTAAGGGACTATTCTTCCTACTAACTCCTCCATAACTCCTA
>NZ_JAAHGK010000739.1:0-3902 GCF_010672505.1 Okeania sp. SIO2B9
GGTGACTTTAGTTCAGACGTGTGCTCTGCCGACCAGTCTTGATAGATAAACCACATACTCGCGTACCACAACCCTCCTCAGGATGTTCCATGGAATGTCCCTACTTAAAATAAAAACTACTGTAATTCACTAAGATCTAGAGAAATTGGGAAATAAATAATGAATATATTGAGAAACTTACAAGGGGACAAATATACATTAGAACAAGAATTAGGAAGGGGGGGTTTTGGTATTACTATCAAAGCTACTCATAATTATTTAGGACAACCCGTAGTTATTAAGACTCTCAATGAGTCTCTACGTCAACATCCCAACTTTGAAGAATTTCAAAGGAAGTTTCAGGATGAGGCAAGAAGACTCGCTTTGTGTGTCCACCCTAATATTGTCAGAGTCAGTGATTTTTTTGTGGAAGATGGTCAACCTTACATGGTGATGGACTATATTCCGGGTACAACTTTGGCAGAAGTTATATATAGTGGACAACCTCTACCAGAGGCGATCGCCGTGCATTATATTCGTCAAGTAGGAAATGCTTTGATGGTGGTGCATCAAAATAACTTACTCCACCGAGATGTTAAACCCCAAAATATTATGCTACGTCAGGGTACTAAGGATGTCATCTTAATTGACTTTGGTATTGCGCGGGAATTTATTGCTGGTAAAACTCAGGTTCACACTAATTTGGTTTCTGATGGTTATGCTCCTCCAGAACAGTATTTTGTTCAAGGAAAACGTACCGCAGCAACAGATGTATATGGTTTAGCTGCAACTCTCTATACTTTATTAACAGCACGACTGCCAATAGCAGCAATGAACAGAGCGCAACAAGAAATGCCTACTCCCAGAGAGTTACAGCCTCAACTTAGTGGTACTGTTAATCAAGCAGTGCTAAAAGGTATGGCAATGGATATTCAATACCGACCTGCAACTGTGGAGGAATGGCTAAAAGATTTATCAAATTCTAGCACAACTGATTTACATTCAACTATCCAGGTTGTACCTCAACAGCATCCAGCTCATAATGTGGGAAATGGAAAAATTGCTACTACAAATATTCCTCCTATACAAAGACCTAAAGGAATATTGATGTGGGGTATACTCGGATCGATCGCTACCCTAACAGTAGGAACATTAGCAGCAATAGTGTTAAATTCTCAGCCCCCTGAGACACCACCTATCGTTCAAACTCCTACACCATCTCCCACCGTTAGACCATCAGATATTGCTCAAACTCCTATATCAAAACCAACTACAACTCCTACACCATCTCCACAACCTAATGATATGGAGCAATTGCCCAATTTTACTCCTACCCCATCACCATCACCATCACCATCTCCTGTTCCTGCTATAGTCAGACCAACCCCTACTCCTTCACCTCCAGTAGAAAAACCTACACCTATACCACCTACGGTTGAGCGTACTCCAACTTTAACTCCAACTCCAACTCCAACTCCGGTTCAACCTCCCCAAGATTCAGGTCCTGAGATACCTATAGATTTAATATTGCCAGATAATATTCCTTCCGATCCTATTGATAATTCTACTATTAGGGATCGGTTGCCGATTATTCGTGGCTTACCCCCAGGCACATTAGAAAGTAAAGTAATAGAATTATTGGGAAAACCTACAACAGTTAAAGAGCGTGGCTATTGGCCTAATACTAGGGCTGTAATTTATGATTTACTTCCTAATCAAATTACTTTAGGCTATATATATGATCGAGATTCTCGTCGCTTGCGACAAACTGAGTTGTCTGTGGCAGATGGTATAGATGACCTAATGGTAAGAACCGCTTTCATTAGTATGTTGAATTGGAGAATTACTCCAGAAATCAAGCAAGGATTACAGGATGTGCGAAACCGTAAAATTAATCGCTATGAGTTTAAAACAGGTAATCTCGAAGGTTTAATTGAGCGTAGTAGGAATGATCTTGTCTATATCGGTGTTTGGGAAGATGATTTACATTAAGAGGGAGTAGGGAGTAGGGGAGATTGAAGTAATTATTAGAAATCTCCAAAAATCAAAAATAAAATCAATTATTATCTATACATTATCAATTATTCCCCCCTGTTCCCTGTTTCCTGTTCCCTCTTTTCTAGAGATGTCTATTGATTATAGAACCCCTAAGCGTATCTTCATAAATATTAAGTTTTTTGAGCTAGGAGACAGGAGACAGGAGACAGGAAACAGGAAGCAGGAGACAGGAGACAGGAGGTAAGAGGTAAGAGGTAAGAGGTAAGAGGTAAGAGGGTAGATGTGGGGAGAAATAATATAAAAAATTCAACACTCCTTGCTGATGATTGTTCCTCACTCATTGATGCGCGAAAAGACTTGACTACCATAATTATATAGACCTCAAATGGGTTCTATAAACCAATACAGTTGAGTTAAGGATTTTTTTGGGCAGTTCTGTAATCTCAAAAGCTTATCTAATGGTTCCATACCTTATGAGTTTTGGTCTTATCTGTTTGGGCAGCATTCCGTAGGAAACCGTATTGGATTATAAACACAACATATTATATAACCGGATTCTATATGACTCCTGCCTTCTGCCTTCTGCCTTATTCAAATCCTGACTCCTGACTCCTAACTCCTGACTCCTGACTACTAAGTTCAACAGTTGTCAAAATTCAAATAAATGTGTAAAATAAAAAGAATAACACGGGGCATTAACGGTTTCGACAGGGTGGTGAAATCTACTTTGTGATTCAGGTCGAGAGTGAGTCTTCTCTCGCAAATACCGGGCTCAAAAAATAATAAGTGCAAACAACATTGTACCTTTTGCTCGTAAGCAAGTAGCTGTAGCTTAATTGCGAAAATACCTCTTATAGGTTCGAGCGTCTGTGGTTTGACTCCGTTAAGGATTGCAGACTTAACCCGAACGGATGCACTAGTAAACTGCCTCTGGTCAGCTACTGGTTAAGACCTTACTAGAGAATCCCGCCATCCGGGATAATGGATGGTCCCAGCTCTGAGGGTTAACAAGAGCTAAACCTGTGAATGAGCGAAGAGTAAATAGCCATTTTGGACATGGGTTCAACTCCCATATGCTCCATTAAATAATTAAAAATAACCATCGTATTAAAGCCGTTTTTTGCTTTTTGAGCATAGAGCGGTTTTTTTAGCCAATCAATCAAGAATAGTATTTGATCTCAAGGTTGGTTGAAGACCCGCACTCTCCTGAAGGCGGGAGCGGAGGAATGGGAAAACCAATCAATGTTGCGGTTTTCACAGATTGTGTGCTATACTAAATTAATAGACTTATTGTAAAAATATACTGTGCTGTAGTATATTTCTGTTTTTTAGTCTAAGTTTGCTTGATAAGATATCCAGAATTTATCAATTTTTTTGAATAATTAATAACAGGCGATCGCCACAAACCAAAATCATTAAAAATCGCCAAAATAAATAAGTTCAGCTAATGATTAAAAGTTCAATTTACTAGATATTTAATAAATTAAAATTCAAACTTAATTAGCTAAATCATAATTATAAATACCAGCTATTAAGTTCACTCTTAGTCCAAATCTTTTACCACGATTTCGGTAAGGATAAGAGAGAATTTTCAAGATTTTTAGTCGTCTATTAATATGTTCTACTATAATTCTTAATTGATTCAGTTGCCGATTATATTTTTTCTATTATGAAAGTTAACTTCTTCCCTTTCTTTTTCTTGAGTGGTGTTTGACTTAATTGATAAATTTCACCTATTCCTTGATCGCCTTTATCAGCGATAACTTTAATTAAATTCCCAAATTTAACGCCACTATTTTTAAATAGTTTAAAATCATGAGTTATACCTTTTCCATTGACTAAACATAAGATTTTTTCATTTTTTTGTTGAATTACTAATCGTGTTTTTAGTGTATGTTATCTTTGTTTTACAGTGGAAAACAAAG
>NZ_JAAHGK010000074.1:0-11125 GCF_010672505.1 Okeania sp. SIO2B9
AAAATTGTACCTCTGTCATACACTAGATTAAATTCAACATAACGGCCACGTCGGTATAGCTGAAAGTTGCGTTCCCGATCGCCATATTCCATGGGTTGCCGTCGCTCTACTATTGTTTTATATGCTGGCAAGAATGATATACCACAATTTTGTACAAATGTAAATAAGGATTCCCAATTACGAGATTCAGGAACTCCTAACTGCTGACTATAGATTGCTGCTGGTCCTTGACTATCTGGCCCTTTGTATAATTCCCCTTGACCATCTTGATAATCAAAGAAGATACCCCCTACACCTCGCATTTCTTGACGATGCTTTAAGTAAAAATACTCGTCACACCATCTTTTAAATACAGGATAATACTCTTTATGGCTTTTGTCACAGGCTGCTTTAATAGTTTGATGAAAGTGATTTGCGTCTTCTGCATAGGGATAGTAAGGTGTTAAATCTATACCTCCACCAAACCACCATACAGGTCCTGCTTCAAAATAGCGATAATTAAGATGCACTGTTGGTACATAAGGATTTTCAGGGTGCAGTACCATTGAAGTGCCGGTCGCATAAAAACCATGACCTTCGGCTTCTGGTCTTTGTGCTAGTATGCTTGGTGGTAGTTTATCTCCCCACACTTCTGAAAAGTTAACTCCTCCCTGTTCAAAAACCGCACCGTCTCTAATTACACGAGACCTTCCTCCACCACCACCTGGGCGTTCCCAACGGTCTTCTTTAAATTTGCCTATTCCATCTAGTTGCTCCAGTCCTTGACAAATTTCATCTTGTATATCCTGCATAAATTTACTGACTCGACCTTGGGTACTACCCAGTGATAGAGATAGAGGTGTTGTTTTTTGAGTTTCAGTGGAAGCTGTCATAGGTACAATATGTGTTTCAAATTGGCTAAAAATTATATGTATCTTTCCAGACTTTTTATCCTACCATGCTATCGATCGTCTAGTAAAATTTTCCTGTTTTTTCCAGTTTTTTTTGAGTAAATCAACCTATCTTGTCATCAGAAGATGTCAAATACTCAACTATAATTCTTAATTATTTAATTACTCTTGCCTATTGATTTACATCTAAACTATATGATTATGATACGGCAGACGATAAATTCTTGATGGCTTAAAAAAGATTTTGTAGCTAGTTATTATTGATTCTTTTACTAATTACTAAATTTAATTTTTTATCTCATTGGCAATCATTTCTCTAGACGACCTAAATTACATTAATTCTTAGGTTAAGATTCATTACTTTTATTAAAATATCAAATTAATAATTAATTTAATTATTAGTAATTAAGTGAAGAAAATATTTAACATTATCTTGCAAATAGCAGATATAATTTAAGAAAAATTTAATTTTTGAAGGATATTATATGTCAACCATACCTGATACTCAATCTATTTTAGATGTTTTACGGCCAGTGCAAGACCCAGAACTGCAAAAGAGTTTGGTAGAACTAAATATGATTCGCAATATTAAAGTTATAGATGGACAAGTTAAGTTCACCTTAGTATTGACAACTCCAGCTTGTCCATTACGAGAATTTATTGTCGAAGACTGTCAAAAAGCTGTCAAGCAACTTCCCGGTGTTAAGGAAGTTATAGTAGATGTCACAGCAGAGACTCCTCAGCAGAAAACTATACCTGACCGCCAAGGTATTGATGGAGTGAAAAATATTATTGCTGTTTCTAGTGGTAAAGGTGGAGTGGGTAAAAGCACAGTAGCAGTGAATGTAGCTGTGGCATTAGCTCAAATGGGCGCTAAAGTGGGTTTGATTGATGCTGATATTTATGGCCCTAACGACCCAACGATGTTAGGTCTAGCAGATGCTAAAGTTATGGTACAAGCAGGACAGTCTGGAGAAGTCCTGGAACCAGCTTTTAATCATGGAGTAAAGTTGGTTTCTATGGCTTTTTTAATTGATAAAGATCAACCTGTAATTTGGCGTGGTCCAATGTTGAATGGAATTATCCGACAATTTTTGTACCAAGTGCAATGGGGTGATTTAGATTATTTATTGGTAGACTTGCCTCCTGGTACTGGTGATGCTCAATTAACATTAGCTCAAGCTGTGCCTATGTCTGGAGTGGTAATTGTGACAACTCCTCAAACAGTGGCGTTATTAGACTCTCGCAAAGGTCTAAAAATGTTTCAGCAGTTAGGGGTTTCTGTATTAGGAATAGTTGAAAATATGAGTTATTTTGTCCCTCCAGATATGCCAGAGAAAAAGTATGACATTTTTGGTTCTGGTGGTGGTAAAAGAACAGCGGAGGAATTAGGTGTACCACTACTTGGAGGTGTTCCTTTGGAAATGCCTGTCAGAGAAGGTGGAGATAGTGGAGTTCCTATTGTAGTTGGCGCTCCTAACTCTAGTTCAGCTCAAGAGTTGAAAGCGATCGCTCAAAAAATTGCTGGTAGAGTTTCTGTTGTAGCTTTGGCATAAAATAAGATTTATAGATGCCAAAAATATTACAATAGAAAAGCTTTTATTTTCCTAAAATTAAGAAAATTTTTGATAGGAGTAGAAAACAATGATTTTACCTGGTGTAGCAGTTAAAGTTAAAAATATTAGTGATACTTATTATGGATTTCAAGGACAAGTTCAACGAGTAAGTGACGGTAAAGCTGCTGTATTATTTGAAGGTGGAAATTGGGATAAGTTAGTAACATTTAGACTCTCAGAATTAGAGTTAGTAGATGCTACGGCAGGTCGCAAGAAAAAATAATTTAGCTAGTAAATAATAGATTTTTTTCATTACTGAACAATTTAGGTTGAAAGTCTTTTATTTGCAAGAATAAATCAAGAGCAAAACAAATTATATAACTTGAAGGAGAGGTAATTATTAATTGTAGAAAAACATCAAGAATGGTATGATATTTTGGATGAAATCTTAATTATTTACCACCTACAACCTTCTTCAATACTTTGGGATAAGTTAGTAACATTTAGACTCTCATAATTAGAGTTACAGCACTTTTCATATTGATGAATTACATCGCCACAATCAAAATCCTGTAGGGAAGTTCCATGGAATGTCACTACAGTGACCGAAATGAAAACCGCTGTAGTAGATGCAACGGCAGGTGGCAAGAAAAAATAATTGGTGTTAGCTTAAATGTAATGAGAATTAGACATCTACTCCACCCATAGGGAGTAGGAAGTAGGCAGCTTTGCTGTAGGGAACCCACCCCTCGCCCCTCCCCCTCCCTAGAGGGGAAAGAATTGATAATTTCTTTGGGATATAGATATTGATTTTTGATTCTTGGAGATGTCTATGAGCTGAAGGTAAAATTGAAAAACTGATGTTTTGCGCCCAAAGTTAATCTCAAAATCATTACCACTCAGCAACGCCAAATAATTTAGTTAGTAAATACTAAGTTGTTTTTCATTACTTAATAATTCAGGTTTTAAGTCTTTTATTTCCTGTGGAAATCAAGAAAAAAATTCTGTTTTCCAATTCTATAAATTTTAAGGAGAGGTAATTATTAATTGTAGAAAAACATCAAGATGAGTTTTTGGGTTAAATCTTAATCATCTACCACCTAAAACCTACAAGTTACCACCTACAACCTACCACCTTCTTATATACTTATGCGTCTTCCTTTACCCCAATTTGCTAATACAAATCGTCAGAACAATTACATAGCTGAAGTAATAGAAACAGCAACAACAGAATTTTTGGCTCAATGTTTAGAACCAGATGAGCTAGATTTTCCGATGATGCCTGCTTTTGGTACTTGGGTAAAATCGGAGGATGAACAATCAGGAAATCAGATTTATGGAGTGGTTTATTATGCAACTACCTTGCCTATTGATTCAGTACATAGGGCAAGAGCTTTGGGAATGTCTTTAACTCAATTACGAGAAGAACAACCACAAATTTTTGCTATGTTGAAGACAGAATTTAGGGTAGCAATAGTAGGTTTTAAGTCTCAAGAAGAATTAAATGGTTCTACAGCAGAAAATGGCAGAATTTACCAATATCTTCCACCCCGTCCACCTCAAATTCATCAAGCAGTTTATTTATGTGAACCAGAAGAAATAGTTAGGTTTAGTGAAAAATTAGATTTTTTGCGGACTTTATTACAGTTATTTAATGCTCCTGTTGATGCTTTAGTAGCTGCTACTATTAGAGAAATTTATCAACTGAGAAAAGCCGACCGTAATTGGTTAGTTCAGGCAGGTAGAAATATGAGTGTTTTGTTGAGAGATGATTATGACCGCTTAAAAATAATATTAGGGCAAATACATCCTTAATAGCTGATTTATCCAGTAAATAATTAAGAGGCTGGATGATTGGCAAGATAAGGTTTTTTTCAGCAATTAAAAATTAACAATTCCCTCTTATTAAAAGGGAGAGGATTAACGCCATTGGAAGAAAATATTTTTTCCCTATGATAGGAGCTGAGAAAAATGAATAATTAATAATTATTAATTATTCAAGCAGTTATATTTAGGGGAATTCTAACTTAATTAAAGGCGAGGTTAAATCAGGGTTTGAGCTAAGTTGACGAATCAAATTTATAACTCAAAAATGATGATTAAACGAAAAGTATTTTACATATCTTTGTTTCTACTGTATCTAGTATTAGCAATTATAATAGTTCCTATGATTGTTCCCTTAAAGGAGGAATTTCAACTCAATTTTGATGAAGGACTTCAATTAATGAGGGCTTCACTTTATATGCAAGGCTACTCACCGCAGACAGAAATTTGGAGCGATCAGCCTTTCTTTTTCCCAGCCCTGCTTTCATTATGGTTTAGTATAGTTGGAAAATCTGTTTTTTCAGCACGCCTTTTGACTGTAACTTTTTCAGCATTACTAATATGGTTTTTCTTTGAAACTATTCGTATTTCTTTAGGAATGTTCCCCGCTCTTATTGGAGCAATATCATTGGCTGCTTCATCAGGGTTTATCAGATTTAGTAGTGCTGTTATGATCGGAATTCCTTCATTATCTTTAGCCGTAATTTCTATCTACTTTTTATTTATTTACAAAAAGAGTCAGCAAAAATATTTATTGATTATTTCCGGTGTTCTTTTTGCATTGTCTTTAAAAATTAAATTTTTTACAGTTTTTTTAATCCCAATTATTTTACTTGTTCTATTTGATGTCAATAAAATTAATGTTGAATCAAATCAGAAGCCAAGAAGTAAATTGATGTACCCTTTACTACTTTGGATAATAAGTTTAGTTGTTATTTTCTTGATTGTTTCATTATTATTTAATGAGTTAAGCTATGAACAGCTTTTTGGTACTCATTTTGGAGAAGAAATTCAAGCTGCATTTACCATGAAAAATGGTTTTGAAAAGCTAAGTAAAGTCATCATCAATAAAGATTACGATCTATTTTCTTTAGCTATTTTCGGTATATTAGTAGTTTTTGTGAGGCATAGATGGGAAGGTATATTTCCAGTTGCATGGCTAGGAACAGGAACATTGCTTCTTTTAAATCATAGACCAGTATGGCCACATCATTATTGTCTCATTGCTATTCCTATGGCTTGGTTGGCCGCTTATGCATCTGTTCCATTCTTTGACCTTTTTCAGCAACGAGAATTTAGATTAGGAAATTATTTTTGGGCAAGTATTTCATTGATTTTAATGATATTTGCATTATTAACATTAAAACCTAAAGTTTCAAAAGATATTCCTAGTCTTCAAAAAAACTATGAACCACAATTTGCAGTTATAAATCGTCTAATAGAGCATAAAGATTCAACAAAATGGCTATTTACAGATGTTCCAATTTATGGTTTTTATGCAGATTTACTTGTTCCTCCAGAAATTGCGGTGTTCTCTACTAAGCGCATAAAGACAGGCCAACTGACTCAAGATGAAGTATATGAATTACTTGTAAAATATCGCCCTGAACAAATTTTAATCGGTAGATTTAAGGGTTTTATATATACATCTAGTGATGTTGACTCATATATAAACAAATTCTATTCAAAAAGCAATGATATTTCTGCTGTCGATCACTATATTTTAAAGTCTTTAAAATAAGCTTTTTAATTTGCCAAGCAACCATTAATTTTTTTTCAGATTGGAATGTTAGTAGTATTGGTAGGGATATATATGACATCAAATTCGGTGGAATTGGACATAAAAAAATATCCAATTGTCATTTCAGTTATCAGTTATTAGTTACCGAATAGTTACCGAAAAATTCTGGTCTAAAGCCTCTCCTTTAAAGGAGAAACAAGAAAAAATTTTCATGATTAGTCAATCCTATCCGTTTCCAAAGAGAGGTAATTATTAATTATTAATTATTAATTATTAATTGTTGAACAGTACCTCTACAATAAGGAGGCTTGAAATATAGAATATTCTCTTTTTTTATCCCCTTGAAAAGGGAGACTTGAAGTAAGCATTCAGCATTCAGCATTCAGCATTCAGCTTTATTACCTTTAAAGGAGAAAAAAGCAATTTTATCAAAGCTTCAGAGTACGAATATCTGGTTGAGAATGTAGTAGAAATTAAATGAATGCTTGCTTTATTCATTAGACATCTCCAATAATAAAAAATCAAATCAATTATCGCAAAGCAATTATCAATCTACTCCCTACTTCCTACTCCCTATGCATGGAGGAGATGTCTATTAAAAAGCTGATAGCTGACCGCTAATAACTGAATGCTTACGACTTGAGACTAAAGTTTTTCGGTCATAACTACGCTCATCAAAGTGATTATCTCTACTTCTGACTCCTGACTCCTAAAGACTTAACCATTCCATAACCGTTTAACGGGATTTGATATGATACACTAGAAAAGTTGTCTAAAATCGCACATCTGGGTAGTCGGGTGTTCTACAGATTAAGAATCTATGAGAATGCACCTGGATGGAGGATTAAACCCGAATAGGAGATTATAATTATGCCAGTTGTTAGTTTGGCTCAATTGTTAGAGTCAGGAGTCCACTTTGGGCATCAGACCCGTCGCTGGAATCCAAGAATGTCCCAGTATATTTTTACAGAGCGTAACGGCGTTCATATTATTGACCTTGTTCAAACAGCTCAATTAATGGAAGAAGCTTACGACTATATTAGAACTGCCTCTGAACAAGGAAAAAAATTCTTATTTGTTGGTACGAAGCGTCAAGCTGCTGGTATTATCGCTCAAGAGGCCAGTAGATGTGGAGCTTATTATATTAACCAACGTTGGTTAGGTGGGATGCTCACTAACTGGACTACTATTAAAACTCGGGTAGAAAGACTCAAAGATCTAGAGCGTCGTGAAGCAAATGGGGCACTAGATTTACTCCCGAAAAAAGAAGCTTCGGTTCTCCGTCGTGAAATGGCTAAGTTACAAAAATATCTGGGGGGTATTAAAAATATGCGTCGCTTGCCAGATGGAGTTGTCATGGTAGACCAGCGACGAGAGTATAATGCTGTTCAAGAATGTCAGAAGTTGGATATTCCTATAGTTTCTTTGTTGGATACGAATTGTGACCCGACTCAAGTTGATATTCCAATTCCAGCTAATGATGATGCTATCCGCTCAATCAAACTTATAGTAGGTAAGTTGGCTGATGCTATCTATGAAGGTCGTCATGGTCAACTAGAAACTCTGGATCAAGAAGATTATGATAGCTATGAAGAATATGAAGAAGATTATGATTATGATGGAGCGGAAGAAGAATTTAATGTAAGTGATGATCAGGAAGAGTCATCAGCAGAAAATAATGAAGAAGAATAAAAAATTCTAGGTAAGCATTCAGCCGTCAGTTATTAGCTATCAGCTATTAATTTTGAGTATGCGTAAAAGCAACCTTTAAAATTGAAAAATAATAAAAAGTTACTGCCATGGGTTCCAGGACAAAAACCTTAGAAGTAATGAATATAGTCATTTTAAATAAGAATGAAATACTTTTTCGGCGGAAACCCTTTCACCGCAAAAAATACTTCTCTTAATCTAAACTAAAATGACTATAATTACGAATTGCTGATAGCTGACTGCTGATAGCTGAATGCTTTAATATTATTGAGTAGTTGAGGTGGGGTTTTTAGGGATAAAATACAACGTAAATTATTTCTAAAAAGCCTACTTTAAATTAAGGCACTAAAGTAGGATTAATTCCTAAATATTAAAATTGTAGTCAAGTTAAATTGAGGAATAAAAAATATGCCAGAAATATCTGCAAAGTTAGTTCAAGAATTGCGTAAAGCAACAGGCGCAGGCATGATGGACTGCAAAAAAGCTCTCGAGCAAAATAATGGCGATATTACTAAGGCTACAGAATGGCTAAGACAAAAAGGTATTGCTTCTGCAGGAAAACTTGAGGGTAAAGTAGCAGCAGAAGGACTGGTTGAAAGTTATATTCATACAGGTAGCAGAATTGGCGTTTTAGTAGAAGTAAATTGTCAGACAGATTTTGTTGCCCGGAATGAAGCATTCAAACATTTAGTGAAAAGTATTGCTATGCAAATAGCAGCTTGTCCACAGGTAGAATATATTTCAGTAGATGAGATTCCTACGGAATTTGTGGAGAGTGAAAAATCTATAGAAATGGGTAGAGAAGACCTTAGTAAAAAGCCGGAAAATATTAGGGAAAAAATAGTTCAGGGAAGAATAGAAAAGCGACTCAAAGAATTAACATTAATGGATCAACCTTATATTAAAGACCAAAATGTCACAGTGGCAGAGTTGGTTAAGGAAACTAGCGCTCAGTTAGGTGAAAAAGTACAAGTACGTCGTTTTACACGATTTGTTTTGGGAGAGGGTATTGAGAAAAAAGAGGAGAATTTTGCTGAAGAAGTAGCAGCACAAATGGCAAAGGAATAATTGATAAATAATCATAATTAAAAATTAAGAATAGCAGAGATAATCTGTTTATTTTTAATTTTTAATTGTTGATAGATAGAAAATAATTCACTATGGTGGGAGCAGCAAGGCAAGTAGAGGAAAAATTGAAAGAAATAGAAGTAGCGATCGCTGAAATTGCCAAAGAATTTTATGGTACTTATGAAGGTTATTTCAAAGTATTAGGTCAAGGGATAGGCCAACAATTAATTTTTGCTAGTTATCATATATGTACTCAAGGATATCCAGAAGCTTTTCTTAATTTATCATTTCCTCAGCGACAAAAAATGCAGTCAGAGTTGCGAGAAATAGCAAAATTACCAGTTAGAGAATTAGAAGAATTATTAGAACAAAATCCAGAAGAACAGCAAAATTTAGATGGGACTTCAGCACCAGAATTAATGATAAGTCTTTTGAGTGAAGAAGATGGGGAGCAGCAAGAAGTAACATCCCCACTAAAAGACCAAAAGACAAACATAGAATTTGATTCTGCTGTATTATTTCCAACTCAAACATCTGATAATAAAGAGCAAAAATTGGCAGATCGGATAGAAGAAAATTTGAATAAAATTGAAACAGAAGAAATAGAAAATTCCCCAGAAAATATTATTGATAAATTAGATAATTTAGATACATTAATATCTTGGCAAGAGAATATAGAAAGGCAAATACCTGAAATCCTCAAAAAAATTTCTCATCAGGCAAATTGCATCCTTAAAAATGCAGAAATACTACCGAAAAAAATACCGAAAAAAGTTTTAGAAGCTGCGACCAAAATGGAATCAGGTGATACTCCTTTAGGTGGAAAACCTAATTTATTAAATTTATTAATTGAAGCAGAAGATCCAGAAGAAGAAAAAAATTCTAGAGTTACTAAAGTTATAGCAGTAAATCTCAGATTATCTGAAATAGAATTTACTGATATTAATATTACTGCCTGGCGTAATAAAATTCGTAACCTTGATCGAAGACTTAACCAATTGCAGCGAGAATATCGTAAAAAGCAACGTGAACGAGCTGTAATAGAGGCAGAGTCAGCATGGCGTTCTAGTTGGTATGAAGAATAATTGGTATTGCTGAAGCACGTGTATGATATTCATCTTCATTACTTAGGAGTCAACCCACCCCTAACCCCTCCCAGGAGGGGAAGAACCAAGTCAGGAGGGAAGAAAGAAGAAGTAAAGAGGAGTAGAAGGACGAAGGTTTTTTGGTCATTTCAGTGGAACGGAGTTCTATAAATAATTTTTTTTCTTTTTTATCCTTGATTTAATTAAGCTTTAAACCTTAGTTATTCGATAAAATTTGTGGTAAATATAGTAGTCGCTATTACTGTATTTGACATATCAAAAGCTTAAAATTCAGACAATGCAATATTTTTCTTTTCTAGATAACTAATCGCCTAGATAAGTAATTTCTGCTATACATTAAGATTATATGGGCTAAAAATTTTCACACTAAAGTAATTCGAGGACAGAAGTAATACTAATTATCATGGATTAATTCTACAAAAAGGTAATTGGAAAATCATACCTAAAAGGAGTTTTTCCTGAATTTTTTCTTACTTCTTCATTAATTCCTTAGATAATACTAATTTTATGTGAGGTGGCACATAATTAGGTATTAGGTGTTATACCATTTTGAAAAAAGAATGTTACGAATAATAAGCATGATTAAAAGACTTTAAAGGAGATGTCCCTTGGAGAAAAAAGAGAATTTCCTAGGTCAAAAATGGTATTGAAGCTATTCATTCTGACTTCTGACTCCTGAGGACTGACTCCTAAGAAATATCCTAGCTATTTGTAGCAAAAATTTATCACCTTTGGTATTAAATATTAGACATCTCCAATAATAAAAAACCAAATTAATTATCGTAGATAAATCATCAATTCTTTCCCCCCTACTCTCTACTCCCTCTTTTCCGGAGATGTCTATTGGTTGTTATACGAATTTTATGTGAAATGGCACAGAATTATGAAATTTATTAACTTGTCTATCTCAATCTACAGTCAACTCTGATTAAAATATTATTCTACAGCGTATTTCATATTAGTAAGGTACACCAGTCGCGGGCAAGATGCTCACACGACAAACACTTGACCATTCTTATGTGTACCTCATTTATCTGCAATCTGCTGTATATATTATAGGTAGATAAATGGATTTCTTCAAAGAAAGCAAAATAAAAGAAGTCAAAAAACTGAATGCTGATATTTATTTAAGTGTGAATTTCTATAAATGAGCGACTAAGAAAATATTATAGAAACAATATGCTATGAATAACGAAAGAGAAAATATAGACTGGGAAAGACTACAAAAAG
>NZ_JAAHGK010000740.1:0-3900 GCF_010672505.1 Okeania sp. SIO2B9
TTAAAAATGGCTCTTTGCGTAGCATTCCGCAGGAAAACCTAGATATATCAGGAAAAAGGTTGGTTAAATGTAAAACCTAGACTATATAAGGGTTTGATGCTGTTCTTAACATATTTTTTCTCAAAGTACCATTATTAATCATAACTTACGCAGAACCGCCATATCTAGTAAGGGCGATTTCCTACGGAATGCTCCGCAAACGCGAATCGCCCCTACAGATGGTGTATGACCTAATATAGCAATGTGCGCTGGCATATTTACAAATTGCAGGAGGTGTTCAATAGCTAAAAGTCTTATATTATCAGCTTTTTATTCCCCCAAATGAGCTGTTCCCTATTGCCTGTTCCCTGCGCGCAGCGCTATATTTTGCGTAAGTCCTGTTAATATCTGTGGTAAGCATTTCCTGCGGAATGCTGTGCAAAATGAGGCTAACTGATAGCTGACTGCTGATAGCTGACTGCTGATTGCTTACGTTTATTGTTGAAATTTTTCTGGTGAATAAGTTCGCCCTTTCCAATCACTACCTCGCCCTCGCCAGTGTCGCCAAGCTGAATCTATGGTAATTAATGTATAGATAAAAGCAACAGTTGGTAAACTCATGGCATAGATTGGTGAAAGTTGATAAAATCTGACAATAGGTAAGTAAGCTAAAAACATTAATATTCTTGCCAATAAAGCGATCGCTACTATTTCCCACCAACTAAAAATTACTCCTAAAATTATTCCTAATGAGGGAACTAAATAAATTAATTTCATCCCTATGACTGTTACTACTAATAGCAGCGGTGAATAATTTAGCTGAGTAAAAGCAGTACGAGCAACCATACTCCAAATACTAAATAAATCTGGATAGGAACGTCTACTTTTGGTGTCTGAAGTTAGTCCTAAGCAAATCTTTTTATTGGTTGATTTTTGTTTAACTGTTTTAGCTAAAGAACAATCATCTATTAAAGCATTTTTAATAACTTCTATTCCGCCAATTTCATCTAAAACTTGGTGACGAATTAATATACAACCTCCAGCAGCAGCAGCAGTAGAACTTTGCGGATTATTTACCCATCTAAATGGATATAATTTTTGGAAAAAAAATACAAATGCTGGAATCATTAATTCTTCTGCTAAAGTTTGGCATTGCAGCTTCACCATTAAAGAAGCTAAGGCTAAATTTTCCTGTTCTGCTTTAATAATAAGTTGGCGAATATTTGTGGAGCTATGTTCAATATCTGCATCAGTAAAAAGAAAATAATCTGGGGCTGGGGTTTGTTTTTTTGCATAATTAATTCCTTGATTAATTGCCCATAGTTTTCCACTCCAACCACTAGGTAATTTTCCTGCTGAAATTACTTCTAGCTTAGTAAAACTATCATTTTGTTGAGCTATTAGTTTCGCAACATTAGCTGTGTTATCTTTGCTATTGTCGTCCACCAATATAATCTTGAAATTCCCTAGATAGTCTTGATTTAATAAGGATTTTAGTGTCAATCTCAATAATTTTGCTTCATTTCTAGCAGGAATTATCACAGAAATTGACGGCCAATATTGAATTTTTCTAATTTCTGTTTCTGATATTGGTAATAATCGTTGATCTGCCAACCAAAATTTGCCTCTAAAAATTAATAAATATATCCATATTATTAGATTTAAAATTATCGTTATCAATAATATTTGCTGCATAAATTAACCCTGAAGTCTAAATTTAAGAATATTTAAAGTCAAGCTATAGGTGTTAAGTCTTGGATTTTAAGTGAATGATATCATCTCCGCTTAATTAGTGGTTAAAAAACTTTTCCCTGCCCTATTATTATTTACATTATTTATCTCTTTTCACTGATTTATAATTATTCAACTAAGCATGATACTATATCATGCCCGAAGGCAATCGTTTGTGTAAACCCAAGGGTGAATATCTACAGGAAATTTAGGTTTTTTTCTTGCTCAATAGCCTTCTTCCCTCTTCCTTCTTCCTTACCTTCGCGCTTACAATACCGATGCTACCGGACATGATATAACCTACGATCTAATACCATTTTAATAAACAGGTGAAAAACTTAGGTTACCCTTTGGTTAGAGGTCAGAAGTGATTGGGTAATTGTCATACTCTTCCATAACTTTAATCAAGAAGTTGCACATAATAAACTTAAGCATTGCCTTGCTTTGAGAAACTCTATTTATATGCAGATTCATCAAGATTTGGTATTAGGTAAAATCTTGTTACCTACAACCTAAAACCTAAAACCTAAAACCTACCACCTTCTATAAGATTTTGCATTAGGTAAAATGTCGTTACCTACAACCTAAAACCTAAAACCTACCACCTACCATCTTCTTCTTCCTAGAGATTAATAATTTCTACCTCCTCTAAATTATCAGCAGGTGTAAATCCAAATACACGGGAGTAAAAATAAAATTCCCCATCTAAAGCTCGTTTAATATTCTCTGAACGACGAAACCCATGTTGTTCTTCTGGAAAGGCAACATAAGCCACTGGTAATCCTTTTTGCTTTAAAGCTTCTAACATTATTTCTGCTTGATTTGGTGGCACAATTTTATCTTCTAAACCTTGGAAAAAAATTACAGGACAAGACAAAAGCTCAGTAAAATTAATAGGTGATCGCTGTTTGTATAAATCTTTTTTTTCAGGATAAGGCCCAATCAATCCATCTAAATAACGAGATTCAAATTTATGAGTATCTGTGGCTAAAGCCTCTAGATTGCTAACTCCATAATAACTAGCACCAGCCTTAAAAACATCCTTAAAAGTTAACGCACATAAAGTAGTATAACCTCCTGCACTACCACCAGAAATAGCCATACGATTACTATCAACTAAACCCCGTTTAGCTAAATATTGAGCGCCATTAACACAATCATCAACATCAACAATTCCCCAGTTATCTTTTAGTCTTTGCTGATACTCTCGTCCATAGCCAGTGCTGCCTCCATAATTAACATCAAGTAGAGCAAAACCACGACTTGTCCAATATTGAATTTTTAAGCTTAAACTACTAGAAGTTGCTGCCGTAGGGCCACCATGACTTTTGACTAAAAGAGGTGGTTTTTCTGATGTTATTTCTGTGTAATCTTGATTAGTTGGTGGGTAAAATAAACCATAAGCAGTATTCCCATTTTCAGTAGGAAATTCTATTGATTGAGGAATAGATAAATAACCTGAATTAATTTCTAAATCTGTAGAACGTTTTAAGATATTAATAGCACCTGTAGATAGATTTATATTGACAATTTCAGTGGGTTTTGTGGGAGAACTTCCCAGAAAATAAACTCGCTCTCCTTTAACTTTTAAAGAACCCATAGAAGTATAGGGTATTTCTATTTGCTGTAGATGTTTTTTCGTAGCATTAAGAGTTGCTAAATGCCAAGTTCCATTTTGAGTAAAAGTGCAAATAATTTTGTTTGCTGCTGTAAAACCATAAGTAGACATTCCAAATACCCATTGTGGCATTCCAAACTCTGCATTTAAAGGATATAATGGTTCTACATTTACCATTTCAGTTCCTGAAACCCGATAAATATTCCACCATTTAGAGCGATCGCTAACAAAATATAAGATACCTTCTGGCGACCATTCCGGTTGAAAAATTGATTCTTGTTTGCCACCTGCAACTAATTGAGCTTCACCTAATAAACCATTTGCATTAATCTTAGCTACCCATAACTCAGTACCATCCCAAGGCATATTAGGATGATTCCAACTTATCCAACAAAGTCTCTTGCCATCAGGACTCAGACGTGGTGAGGCATAAAAATCATTACCCTCGACTAATATCTGAATATCTGCCTTATTTTTGATATTGATGCTAACTATCCTATTTATAGGTTCTCCATTGGTTTTGTTGGAGTAGATCCCATTGCTGATGGTTATGTTGGTTTCCGTTCTCGTCG
>NZ_JAAHGK010000741.1:0-3893 GCF_010672505.1 Okeania sp. SIO2B9
ATACTAGATTTTCACCATTTTATCCTGTAGTTAGTCTATAAATAATGTATAGCAGAAAAAAGAAAGGTTTAGTTATCTAGGCGATTAGTTATCTAGGAGAGAAGGAACAATCTTGCGTTGTCTGAGTTTTAAGCTTTTGATATACCTGCGCCCTTTCCTTCGACTGCTATATTTACTAAATTAAACCAGGCAGCAATTGTCAAAATTAAATCTTTTTTATTCCATTTTTTTCAGACCTTTTTTCTCTCTCACCTATTCCCCATACCTACTTTTTTGTAAATTTTCTCAATCCAATTGGTATAAGACAATTTTGATAAATCATTATCTTTTTCTTTATGGGTTTAATACACCGTCTACAATTGGTTGGAGTTTGAGTCCCAATCTACTTCTTCCTTCTGGCTTCTTCCTTCTTCAACTCAGCTCTTGACAATGTACTGTCTGAATAAGATATTATTGTTTATATAACGAAAATACCATGATTATAAGTGCCTCAAATGTATTTATTTGATCCTAATAAAACCCTAGTTATAGTCCTGCAAATATGCTTTCGATCAAAAAATATTTATCCTCACTAAGCAATCAGCGGAAATTCGCAAGATTACTCAGAAGTACGCTGAGATTTATCTATAGTTTATTAGAAATTGCTACTATTTTACTCACTGTTATTTTCTTAATTTTAGGAATTATTTATATTGAAAATACCATAGAACAAAAAACACAGTGGGGTAAAGTTTTTCTAGAATCCCTTGAAGACTCGCAAATTCTAGGAACTATTGAAAATATTAGCATTGTCACAGCATTAGTTATTTACATTAGGTGGGGAAAAAAGAAATCCCATTATCAAGCTTGGCAGGTAATTGACTCTGCCCAAGGATTACAAATTAGCTATGCTAGAATCAAAGCGCTAGAAGAACTTGTAAAAGGAGGTGTTTGTTTAAAAGGTTTATCTTTACCTAAAACCAATTTAGACCAAGTTAATTTAGTAGATGTAGATTTTAAAGAAGCAAATCTTCAAGGAGCAAAACTTTTAGAAGCCAACCTTCGAGGAGGTAAATTTGAATTAACTCAATTACAAGGAGCTTTTCTCTGGGGAGCAAATCTTCAAGATACTTTCTTTCTTTTAACTCAACTTCAAAAAGCAAATTTTAGTTCAGCAAATCTAAAAAATGCCGATATGGAGGGAGTTAATCTCTTAGAAGCAAATTTACAAAAAGCGAATTTGGAGGGAGCTTATATACTAGGAAATCTTCAAGGTGTTGACTTACAAGAAGCAAATTTAAAAGGAGCAAATCTGCAAGGTTGTTATCTGAAAAACGCTAACTTTCAAAGTGCAAATTTGAAAGGAGCAAACTTACAAGAAGCAAATTTACAAGGAGCAAACTTTCACGATGCTAATCTACAAGATACCAACCTACAAAAAGTAAAAGGGTTGAATCCATTACAGATTAAATCTGCTAATAACTGGCAACAAGCTAAATATTCTAGAGAATTTTACTCTCAGTTAAATTTACCAGAAAAATGAAGGCAGAAGGCATCCCCCCTTGCCCCCCTTTGAAAGGGGGGAGGAAGAAGGGAAAATTGCTTATGAATAGTCAACGACCGACCACTCCGTCTATAAAAATAGCAGTCCTAAATCATTTGTGATAATTTTATTGCTTTGGTATTCGTTATTCCCTGTTCCCTGTTCCCTGTTCCCTAAAATCTATAATATCTCATAATTCCCTGTTCCCTGTTCCCTGTTCCCTAAAATCTATAATATCTCATAACTCCCTGTTCCCTGTTCCCTGTTCCCTGTTCCCTAAAATCTATAATATCTCATAACTCAAATAAGATTGCTAAATAATATGAACAAAAGCCATATTCGGCTCAACAAAACCACAAGAGAATGGGTTATTTATGCGCCAAACCGAGGCCAACGTCCCCAGGATTTTCAACAAGAAAATATAGTACAAGAACAAGTAGAAAGTCACTCTCCGAACTGCCCTTTTTGTACTGGTAATGAAGAGCGTCTAGGAGGTATTTTATTAGAGAAACAAAACCCAGAAAATACTAACTGGCAAGTACGGGTTATTCCTAATAAATTTCCCGCTTTAACTCCTGAAGGAAATACCGATCGAAAATTAGAAGGAATTTATCTGACCATGCCTGGTTATGGTAGACATGAAGTAATTATTGAAAATGCCGACCATAGCAAAGATATTCCTACAATGTCTATCCAAGAAGTAGAGATTATAATTGATACTTACCATCAACGTTACATCGAACTTATGGAAATAGATGAAAGTATGATGGTAATTATATTTAGAAATCATGGTAAAAAAGCAGGTGCTTCTTTACGTCATCCCCATTCTCAAATTATTGCTACTAGCATTGTTCCCCAACATCGACGCTGGCAAGAAGAAGAAGCTCAAAGATATTATGATGAATTTGGGCGCTGTTTATACTGTGAAATATTAGCATTTGAAAAACAAAATAAAACGCGAGTAATTGAGGAAAATTCATCCTTTTTAGCTTTTATTCCCTTTGCTGCTAAAGCACCTTTTGAAATCTGGATAATGCCAAAAGAACATCAAGGTGATTTTGGTAGTATTTCAGACCAAGAAAAATCAGATTTTGCATTAATTCTCAAAAATATTCTCACCAAATTATCAGAAAAATTAAACGACCCAGATTATAATTATGTAATTAACACTGCTGCTCGTTATAAAGCAGAAGAACCACAAGTACATTGGTATTGTTTAATTGAACCTCGACTTACCACACCGGCAGGTTTTGAAATTGCTTCTGGTATTAGAATTAATCCCTCCCTTCCAGAACTAGATGCAGAATTTTTAACTGCTACTTAGGGTTTGCTGAAAAAGTATGCATGGTAAAGGTAGGAGTCAGGAGTCAGGAGTCAGGAGTCAGGATAAATGGGAATTATAGAGGAGGTAGGAAGAAGAGTTGTCCCTTGATTTTTCTGCCTTTGTCTGCCCTCAATACTAATTTTTTGAACTTTTTAGACCAAAAAGCTAGCACTTTTTTCGATCCAAAAAGGCTAAAACCTTCATCCGTCAATTCTTTGAGATTTAATCAGCAATCCCTACTTAATAGCAGGGAATAGGGAATAGTAGGAAAAACATTTCTGTGTTTCAAATTGATCATTATTTTATGCCTTAAACAACTATTTATTTGCTATAAAACCTCTTTTTGGGATGCAGCAAGAGCAATAGCTCCCACAATAATTTGATGTTCTTGTATTTGAATTCTTTCGTGCAAAGTTTCTGGTGTATCGTCAGGCAAAATTGGTACAGCCGCCTGCATTAAAATTGGACCATTATCTACTTCTACATCTACTAAATGTACCGTACAACCAGTTATTTTTACTCCAGCTTCTAATGCTTGTTCGATAGCTTTAATACCTCGAAAACTAGGTAATAAACTGGGATGAATATTGATAACTTGATTAGGAAAAGCATCTATTAAAACCTTAGTAACAATTCGCATCCAACCCGCCATAATTACCCACTCTACATCATATTCTTGTAGAGTTTCAACAATTTTGCCGTCAAATTTTTCTCTATTTTTGTATTCTCGATGATTTAATAATATTGTCGGCACGCCCCATTTTTCTGCTCTTGTTTTAACCTTTGCTCCAGGATTATTATAAATCATTACCTGAACTTGAGCATTTAATTTTTGATTATTTATTGCCTCCATAATAGCCTCAAAATTACTACCATTCCCAGAGGCGAGAATTCCTAATTTCAAAGGAGAATTTTTTGCCGAAAAATTCTCAGGAATAGCTGGAGAAATTAGAAAAGAATTAGAATTAAGTTGTTGAGATTCAGTTGTCATTTTTGCAAGTTAAATAGTGGGAATTGTTTAGATTATATAGCAGAAGGAAGAAGGAA
>NZ_JAAHGK010000742.1:0-3889 GCF_010672505.1 Okeania sp. SIO2B9
TAAATAAAAGCTGGAGAAATTCATGCCATCATGGGGCCAAATGGTTCCGGTAAAAGTACTTTTTCTAAAGTATTAGCAGGTCATCCTGCCTACGAAGTTACAGGGGGAGAAATTACATTTTTAGGCAAAAATTTATTAGAAATGGAACCTGAAGAACGTTCATTAAATGGCATTTTCTTGGCATTTCAATATCCCCTAGAAATTCCTGGAGTTAGTAATTTAGACTTTTTGCGAGTTGCTTATAACACTAAACGTAAACATCAGGGATTAGAAGAATTAGACGCTTTTGATTTTGACGATTTGGTGCAGGATAAATTAGATATTGTCAAGATGAAACCAGAGTTTTTAGACCGCAGTGTAAATGAAGGCTTTTCTGGTGGAGAAAAAAAGCGAAATGAAATCTTACAAATGGCATTGTTAGATCCAAAATTAGCAATTTTAGATGAGACTGACTCAGGGTTAGATATTGATGCTTTGAGAATAGTAGCAAATGGAGTAAATGAATTAGCAAATGAGTCAAATTCTCTGTTAGTAATTACTCACTATCAACGTTTATTAAACTATATTGTGCCAGACTTTGTTCATGTAACAGAAGGCGGTAGAATTATTAAAACTGGTACAAAAGAATTAGCATTAGAATTAGAAGAAAAAGGTTACGATGATTTGATTGAAGAGGCAAAAGTGGGAGTGTGAAAAGTATGCAAGTTTCTGTAAAACCAGAGATATCTTATTTAGACAAGTTACTGAAAGAGTGTTGTAAAGGAGTATCTCCAACGGTACCGCCAGAATTTCCTCTAGATGGAAAAATGGCAAGTTGGTTACAGCAAGTACGCGATCGCGCAGGAACCTGGGTGCGTGAGTTGGCCTTTCCGACAAAGCAAGATGAAGAATGGCGGTTTTCTGACTTGTCTGCAATGATGAAGTTAAATTTTCAAGCACCTGCACCAGTAAATTTGGATGCTTTGAATATTACTCCTTTTATTTTGCCGGAAGCAACAGACAGTCGGTTGGTATTTGTGAATGGGGTATTTGCACCAAAGTTATCATTAGTCGAAGGTTTGACAGATCGAGTGTTTGTCGGAAACCTAGGGCAGTTACCTCCCGAATATCAAGACCGCATCGGAGATTATTTGGGGCAACAACAGGGAAGTAAAGAAGTATTTACATCCCTAAATACTGCTGGTTTAACTGATGCAGCAGTGGTATGGTTGCCAAAAAATCAAGTTGTAGAAAAACCAATACATCTATTATTTATTGCGACTCAGACTGAAATTCCGATTTTGACTCAGCGTCGTTGTTTAGTAGTAGCGGAGCGTAACAGTAGTGCGACAATAATTGAGCATTGTGTTACGGCAGAAGTTATTTGTCCGGAAGCACCCACTTCTCGCCCCTATCTGACAAATACAGTTACAGAAATATGGGTAGAGGAAAATGCGGAAATTAATCATAGCAGGGTGCAGCGAGATGCAGGAACAGCATTTCATATCGGCAAAACAGCGATCGCTCAAGCGAAGAATAGTCGTTATACTTGCAATGCTATCCATTTAGGGGCAAAATTATCTCGTCATAATTTAGAAGTTTCTCAAATGGGCGAGGGAACGGAAACTAATCTTTATGGTTTGGCATTTATTGGGAATGAGCAAGAAGCAGATACTCACAGTGCCATTATTTTGAATCATCCCAATGGTGTAACTGAGCAACTTTATAAGTGTATTGTTGATGACAAAGCACATTCTATATTTAATGGCAAAGTCTATGTTTCTCAAACTGCACAGTTGACTAATGCAGCTCAGTTAAATCGTAATTTGTTACTTTCTTCTGGTGGGAGGGTTGATACAAAACCGCAATTAGAAATTATTGCTGATAATGTTCAATGTTCCCATGGTGCAACTGTTAGTCAGTTGGATGATGATGAAGTGTTTTATTTACAAAGTCGAGGTTTGAATGAAGAAGTAAGTCGTAATTTATTAATTGATGCTTTTGCAGCAGAAATTATTAACAAGTTGCCCTTACCTTCTTTGCAAAATATTTTAAAACAATGTGTTGCTTGTAAAGTGTAAAAGAAGGAAGAAGGAAGAAGGAGGAAGGAGGAAGGTGAGTTAAAAAATTGATTGAGACTTATTACTCCTTGGAGATTAATTCCTCCTTCGGTGTAGTAAAGTTTCAAAGAGAGTAATAAGGAAAAAGTAAAAAGAAGGAACTAAGCAAGTGAGCTAAAAAGTTGATTGAGACTTATTATACCAATTCCTAAAAGTAACGCTATACTTGGGTAAAATTTCAGTTATTAACTAATTAAAACAGACCGAATCACCTTTTTGCTAAAAATAGCCCAGTTAATGTTAATTATTCTTACTTTTTACTTCTCCCTAACTCCCCGACTCCCCGACTCCCCTGCTCAACAAAATGTAGAAAAGTTTTTGATAAATGGTATTACTCCTTGGGGACTAATTCCTCCTTCGGTGTAATAATGAGTTAATAACTCATAGCTGATAGCTGATAGCTGATAGCTAAATGCTTACTAATAACTGATAGCTGAAAAAATGACTATTATTCAAGAAAAAACACTAGGTGAAAAAGTACGGGAAGAATTTCCGATTTTAAATCAGGAAATAAATGGTAAACCACTGGTTTATTTAGATAATGCTGCTACTTCACAAAAACCTCTAGCAGTTATTAATGCTTGGCAAGAATATTACCTGAAATATAATTCTAATGTGCATCGTGGTATTCATACCTTAAGCTCAAAAGCAACAGATGCTTATGAAGGGGCAAGAGATAAAATAGCTGCTTTTGTCAATGCAGCATCTCGGAATGAAATTGTTTATACTCGAAATGCTAGTGAAGCAATTAATTTAGTCGCCTATTCTTGGGGTTTAAATAATCTCAAAGCAGGAGATGAAATTATTGTCTCAGTTATGGAACATCATAGTAATTTTGTTCCCTGGCAAATGGTTGCTCAAAAAACTGGAGCAGTTTTAAAATTCGTAGAGCTAACCAAGACCGGAGAATTTGATTTTGAACAATATAAAACTCTAGTTTCAGATAAAACAAAATTAGTAGCAGTTGCCCATATTTCTAATGTTTTAGGCTGTCAAAATCCAGTGCAAGAAATCTGCGCGGTCGCTCATCAAAATAGAGCAAAAGTATTAATAGATGCTTGCCAAAGTGTACCTCATATAAGAGTAGATGTACGGGAAATAGATTGTGATTGGTTAGTAGCTTCCGGTCATAAAATGTGCGCTCCTACTGGTATTGGTTTTCTCTATGGAAAATTAGAATTATTAGAGAAAATGCCTCCATTCTTAGGAGGAGGCGAAATGATTTCCGAGGTATTTTTTGACCATTCCACCTATGCCGAATTACCTCATAAATTTGAAGCAGGAACACCAGCTATTGGAGAAGCGATCGCTCTTGGTGCAGCAGTAGATTATCTGACAAATATAGGTATGGAAAAAATCCATAATTATGAAGCAGAATTAACTACTTATTTATTTGAAAGATTGAACCAAATTCCTGAAGTTACTATTTATGGGCCTCAACCAAATGAGAAAGGTGAAAGTAGGGCAGCATTAGCATCTTTTACTGTAGAAAAAATTCATCCCAACGATTTATCAACAATGTTAGATGAAGCAGGTGTAGCAATTCGTTCCGGTCATCATTGTGCCCAACCTTTACATAAATATTTGAATATTTCATCCACAGCTAGAGCAAGTTTATCTTTTTATAATAATCGTAATGATATTGATGCTTTTATTGTTGCTTTGAAAGAAACAATAGAGTTTTTTAGCAATATTATGGGTTGAGAGAGGAGTCAGGAGTCAGGAGTCAGAAGTCAGGAGGAAAGAAAGAAGTAAGAGGAGGAAAAGGAGAAAGATACAGTAGGTTGGGT
>NZ_JAAHGK010000743.1:0-3884 GCF_010672505.1 Okeania sp. SIO2B9
CATAAATCATTCCGGATTGCTGTATTTATGGTTAACACTTGATTAGTAAGGAAAAAAAATGGGCGTTGGTAAAGCGCGTGTATGATATTAATCTTAATTCTTTAGGAGTCAACCCACCCGCGTGCCCCTCCCAGGAGGGGAAGTCAGTCGGAGCGAGTCAGGAGGGAAGAAAGAAGAAGAAACCCCGAGTAAAAGGAGAAAGTTTTTTGGTCGCGTAAAGGTCACGGAGTTCTATAGCGCTCTTATCCAGACATGATATCATACCTCAAATTACCAACGCCAAAAAATGAAATATACTGATGTTTATATTGAGTTTAAAAATGAAAATATTTACATAGAATAATATTTTACTGGAGAAGGAATAACTGATGAGTTAATCAGATTAGATCTTATTAAAAGTGATATTATTTTTGCTTTTAAAGCTCCAGATGTGAGAAAGTTTACTGAGTTTGCTATGAGTTAAATTTTAATTGGAAAAATTTACTCCTATAGAAAGTTTTGAGGTGTGCCTTACACGAGATAAAATAATCATGTAAACCCAATAATTTTTTGCTATGTCTTCAGAAAAAACTTCCACAACTGCATCCACTACTGGAGCAGATGCTGTGGATGAGGCGATCGCTAAAGGAATAGATTTAGATGGTTCTGCTATCCCAACAGAAAAGCTCGACCTTTATCACAAGGTAATGGCATTAGAAGGTCAACGACAACGGAGTGGGGTTAGTAATACAATGCGGTCTCGTATTGTGCGTATTGGGGCGAAGCATATTTCCCAGGAAGAGTTAAATCAAATGTTGAAAGATGCAAATTTTGCTCCACTTAAAGAGAAAGAAATTGCTTTTTATTATGGTGGGAAATAAAAATAGTTTGTAGTTAGTATTTTAATGTTTTTGTTTCAGGGTTTGATAATTGTTATCTCTAAATTTTGAATCCTGACAGGAGGGGGAAGCATTCGGAAAGAAAATCTAGAGTTTATACTTTTAGTTACTGCCTGAATGTTAGCCCCTACAGAATATTTTCAACTAGGTAAACAGGGGATTTTTTCTATAGCACTCCGTCTTTTGGCGTTTGACAATAAATTTTGGTTGTAAGGGAACACCGGAGTAGGGAACAGGGAACAGAAGAATGTCAAGAGCGTATTTGCGTAGCGCTATATCTTCAAAATGATCGGGTTTATCAAAATATATTGATTTTTGGTATTACATCAATTTGCAAAAAGAATGTTACGAATAATAAGTGCGATTAAAAGACTTGACAGGAGATATCTCTTTGACGAAAAAGATAATTTACAACCTAAAAAATGGAATCGAAGCCATTCATTCTGACTCGGTCCTCCTAACTTCCCCTCCTGGGAGGGGTTAGGGGTGGGTTGACTCCTAAGAAATAACCTATTGATTTGTAGTAAATATTTATCAAACTGGTATTACTTTTAACTTTTGACTTTTGACTTTTGCCTTGCGCAAAGCACTATAACTGTAGGATGCTTCAACAACACACCCTACATTTTTCTGAAATAAAACTACCCCTAACTATTCAAATTCATCTGCTGTCTTAAATCATCAAGTGGAGATACTTCTTCACTCTCCAATAATTTCTCATTTTCATCACTTACTACATCCAAATCATCCCCATTTTTCCCAAAATTAAACCCATAAATAATTGGCAATTGTCGCTCATTCAATAACATCGTCCGTAAACAACTATTAATACTAGAAACCAACTGATTATAAACCCCTATTTTCTCCTCAACCTCACTTTGTAAACGTAAATTTCGTTGAATTTTTTCCGCAGCTTCAGTCTCCAAACTTTTCTCTAAATATTCCCGCGCTTGATTATATTGCTGCATAATATCTTCCCCTTGTTTTTCCGCCATAGGTAATAAATGAGTCTTCAAAGTTTGATTCAAAGTCTGACGAAAAGTCTGTCGAATAGTCCTAGAAACTTTCGGCTCAAAATCCAACTTCAACAATTGCCTAATTGACGGTTCAGCTTCTACCATACTGCTACAATCAAAACTTTGAGAAGTCTGCAACAAAGTCTGCCGAAACTGATAGATAGAAAAAGTTCCTTCATCATAAAAACGGGGACTTTCTCGCACAAACCTGTCACATTCTATCCGCGCCGCACTTATTAATGCCGTAGTAACTACTTTTTTTACTTCCTTTAAATGTTGTTCAATACCTCCATCATTCCCCAACAAACGATAAAGTTGTCGATAATATTCTGACTTACGAACTCGGTCAATTAAACGTTGGAAAAATCCACTTACCACTGACTCGGTAGAATCAACTAAAATATCCTCCAATTGATTGGCTAAATAATAAAGTGCTTCGACCAAAACTGCTAATAAAGGTGCCGTTGCATTCCGTGGATGATTAATAGTTGCCCTACTATAAGCAGCTTCTACAGAAAAAGTATCTAACAGTTCATCTAAACGACGAATCATTCGAGATTGGAGTTGATTAAAATCTGCTTCAAAAGCATCACATTTATTTGTGACTAGCAAATTTACTTCCTCAGAAATATGTTGATTAAATCCTTCGCCCACTTCCTGAAGTTGAGAATTCAACAATGATAATTCCTGGATTTTCATTGCCTCTATTTCCTGAGGTTGACTCGCCAAGTTTTGTTGAGTAGCTAAATAATTTTTCTGTAATTGAATACAGATATTTTGCAAATCATCTGCCAAATTTGCAAATAATTGTGGACGTTTCTCCTCCTTCAGATACCGAGTAATTCCATCCCTAAATTCTTCTATTCCACTATCTTTTATTAATTGTTCGATTAACGGTTTTCCCCACTCACCTAAAATCCGGACATAATTTTCATTAGGTGACTCAAAACCATGAATACTCACCGGAAAGTTACTAGGAAGTTTGCGAGAAGTACCACAATAATTGTTAAAAGCATAGACAAATTGTGGCGTTTCCTCCTCCTCATCTAAACCTTTAACACTATTAGCAAATATAGTATCTAAACCAAAGCGATCGCCTGCACTTGCTTCTTTAATTAAACTGCCATAAAAACCTAACAACCCACTGGTCTTATAAATCCTTTCTGTATCCCGAAAATCAGAAATAATCAAACTTTCTAATCGTTGTCTGAGTTGAGAATTGTACCAAGTTTCATCAATACGATTAAACACATAAAAAACCCGGTCTCTAATTCCAGGATTTTCTCGCATTTTTTCCAGTAATTCTGTTTCTTCAGTTGTCATATCTCCCGCAGCAGCAGCTTTTAAAACACAAACAACCGCAGAAGTTTCTGGATGCTCTATTTTGTCATAAGTAATTTGAGCATCTTTTTCTACTGGCGCATCAATTCCTGGAGTATCAATAATTACATTTCCATCTTCTAAAAGAGGATGATGACAATAATATTCTACTCTCTTCAACACAGCACTATTCATCCCCCGTCGTGCATAACTTGCCGCTTCTTTCAGGTTAGAAAAGTTAAACTGCTCCATAGAATAAATAGCATTTTCGGCAGAATGAATACATTCCTTATTCGCCTCAAAACCATCTACTAATAATTTCAATGCTTTTGCTTGTTTAGCCCGCTCCGATTTATTTTCGCCACCTTCATTTTTAATAATTGCGTCGCATTGTTCCCTAATAATTTGGATTACCTCTGGTTGTTGAATATTAGCATTGGAGTCTAAGCCTAATTCCTTTCGTAAAATTGCTACTTGTTCTTGAATTTCTGCCCCGCTTAAAAATGTTAAAACTACTCGTTCTTTTTCAGGTTCGGCATATTCAATATAACATTCTGTTCCTGTAGCGTGTCCCTCGGCACTATAAAGTAATTCTCTTCCTAATAAAGCATTAATTAACATTGACTTACCCGCACTAAAAGCTCCCGCAAATACTATTTCAAATTTGGGA
>NZ_JAAHGK010000744.1:0-3878 GCF_010672505.1 Okeania sp. SIO2B9
AAAATTTCAGGTGAATATTTCCAATAATCAGTTTGAAGTAATTTGTAACAGGCTAAAATTATATACAAAACTGAGATTTGATAAATGTTGAAGCTGTCTAAGCTATTACCAATTACTAATTTGACAATAGAATATATAGAGTCACATATTTAAGAGAATTATCATGTCAATAAAATTAATATTTTTTTTGGATATTATCGATAGTTATTTACTATCATCAAGCAATAAGTTTTCTTGGATATTGCTAGGATATGCCAGTTTTTTATCTGTTTACTAAACTCTGCATTTTTTCAGAAACTTGAGAGTGAAACTAAACTAGATATAGTACTCCTGGACTATACTAAGTTTTGAGAATAGCTTGGTTTGAATCTACATAAGTTGCCTATGCTATTCCGCAAAAGCTAGCTATTAATTTCTAGAAAAATTTAGTGAAATTATCGTTACTCAAAATGTATATACATTCAGGTTGAAAAAAAATTCACTATCTGTCTCAACATTACAGAAGACTTTCTATTGAATTCTCTCTCTAGTCAAAAGATATAAACAGCGCAGACAGAGGTTCTAAGTAGGTAGTTGCCTTTTTTCAAACTATTACTACTTACAAGGCTAAACTTGGCCAAGTCAAATTTTGGCAAAATAACTACGACAAAATAACTACTTTGGTTTGAATATTTGTATGTATTTTAATTCACAATACGAACCATCTCTATATGCATAAATGCGCAAAAATATACAACTAGATTTTCACTCTTAGCACAAAATATCATTATCCTCACACCAATCAACAGAATTAAATTAAGCAAAGCAAAAATAGACTCTTAGTAAGACAAGTTTTTCTATATCTTCTATACCTTCTTGGTAAAAGTAATACTCATCAAAACTTCAGCACTATCGATATTGTCAAAATATTTCTCTTACAGCTTGCGAAACTTAATTTATCTTTATTTATTTCCGATGAATAGAATAGCAGTATTACAAACCATCAAAAGCTTAAGAATACATATTCTGCACTTTAGGTGAACAATACTTTGAATCCATCTAAATAATGTCTAGCTTACCAATATAGCAAATTAAAACTTTAGTGTAAATATATAGTAAGTAAAATAATAAAAAGTTTTATTAGGTTTTGTCAAAATAATTCAGAGTTTTGCGATATTTTAGCTTGTTGTACAAAAACTATAGGTCTGGGGAATAGCAAAAAATAAATCATCCAATTTTTGGATTCAATTTGTTTGTTTTGTACCAGAAGGAAAAGGAAAAAACTTTGATTATTGATATTCCGTTATTTTTACTCCGAAGTACTATGTAGACAGCTATTTCATAATTCAAATAAAGGAATGGCAACTGCTATAATTTTTGTTGACATACTACCTTCTTCTCAATTCAACCTAAAACCTAAAACCTACCACCTTCTTCAATGAATGATAATTTCCTCTAATCTCAGTTCTGTCAAATACCTAAATTTTTGTAATCATTATCCGGTCTCCTACTTTCAAACCTAATTCCTTTGCACGTCTTCCCCGAAGTTCAATTACTCGATCGACTAACACATCAGGTCCATAAGTAGGGCAAGGGTCAGCTAAACAAGGAGGGACATTATCAGCGATCGCCTTAACTATGCCAGAATTTATGAATATAATATCAAGAGATATTTGGCAATTTTTCATCCAAAAGCTAACTTTCCGAGGCGGGTTAAAAGAGAATAACATTCCTCGGTCATCAGCAAGTTTAGTCCTGTACATTAAACCTATTGCTTTCTCTTGAGGGGTTTTCGCCACCTCTAAATTAATTATCTGATTAGATATATGAGCTTTTGCCGTAATTGGTAAAATTTGGCCTTGTGGAGATATCTGAGAATCTGATATATTTTGAGCTTGTGCTGGAGTATGAAAAACTTGAACAAATATTATTTGTAGCAAACAGCAAAGCAACAGAAATAAGATGATTCCAGACTTAAGTAAACCAATTTTACGACCCATAATTAATTATTTCTCAGATATTCTATGTATGTTTTATTCTTGAAGAAACAAGAAGGAAAAAGGAAAAAGTAGATGGGGACTCAAACCCCAAAAAGCTTGTAAACACCCCAAGTGACGGCGGGGTATTAAACCCAAAAGAAAAAGATAAATAATAATTTTATAGTAATTTTTTTGAGATTTCACTTATTTTGACATTCTTGTCGTTAGATCAAAGATTATAATGGAAAATTCTTGCTTCTGTGATTCTAGGGTTAGGCGAAAAATCAAACAAGTTATATTATGTCCGGATAATTAGTGATAAAAAAACTTTCTCTTTCTTCTTCTTTCTTTCCTCCTGACTCCTAACTCCTGAGTCGTTTATTTATAACTGTTCAACCGGACATGATATTAAGTTATGCTCCACGACGATTAAATATCTGTTTATAGTTACTTTTGCAGCAGCTATATCACGATTTATTTGATTTCCACAACTACTGCAATTATGTTTTCTATTCCTGCGGAATATTGCGTAAACAGAAAGTTTTTTCTGATTAATATGCCCAAATTTAATATCAAGTCTCATTAATTAGCCATAATAAAAATGTTCTTCTTTTGATAGAGAATATTTTTTCGGTGCGGAATGCGGAGCAAACAAATTTCCCCTACTCCCTACTCCCTACTCCCTAAATTTTTCCGAAGTGGTTATTCAAACAGACATGATATAAGACATTCTTGAGAAATATAATTTTTATCAACTTTAGCAAAATACTTACCTCAATTCCTGCAAATATCAGCCAATATTTCATTGATAAATTGACCTATACCAGAATCCTTTGATTGTTTTCTAACAAGACCTTGCTTACCAAGAATTAAAGACTCTAAGTTTCCCTCAAAACATATCCAATACCACGGACTGTCTGAATTAATCTCTTCTCGCCTTCTCGTTCAATTTTCAGGCGCAAATATCTAATATATACCTCAATTACATTAGACTCACCCAAAAAATCATAACCCCAAACATTTTCCAAAATCTGTTCGCGACTCAATACTTCGCGAGGATGCTCCATTAAAAACCTTAATAACTCAAATTCCTTCATAGTCAACTCAATACTACGACCATGACATAAGACCCGTCGAGTAGCCAACTCTAAAATTAAACTCCCAAATCTCAATTGGTCCTTTTCTGCTATAGTAGGTTGTAAATAAAAACGGACTAATTTTAAGAATTCATCACTGCGATAAGGTTTGAGAAAATAGTCATCAGCTCCAGACTCCAGACAAGCAACTCGGTCGTCAATTTGGTCGCGACCCATCAACAATAATATGGGCATATTATTACCCATTTTTCTCAGATGACTGCACAATGATAGTCCAGATTCACCAGCTAACATTCGGTCAATTACAATCAGAGCAGGTTTAATTTCTATTGCCCTGTGAAGACCCGCGGTAGAATTAGTAGCTACAATTGGATGATAGCCTGACTCTTCTAGATCCAAACTCACATATTGGGCGAGAATTTCATCAGTCTCTATTAGTAAGACTGAACGATCTCGATCTATAGTTAAGGTAGTCATAGCAATATGATTTTAATTGTGAGATATTGGAGACTTTTGTTTTAGGTATGGAGGGAATAGGGAATAGGTATGGAGGGAAGAAACGAATATATATGAATAAAATAACTGCTATATTTTATGCTTTAAACGAACACCTCAATTCTCACATCTGATTCGGTGATTGCTATATTTCTGTACAAAATTTATGATACTAACACCCTCTCATATAATCCCGGCATATTGAAGTTAATCTAGTGCAGGATGGCGGAAATAACTGACCAGTTACAAAATCGCGCGAACAATTACAAATCAAAAATGATTGACTTTTAAATGCATGACTTTTAACTTCCGGGTAGCGGCACTAGCA
>NZ_JAAHGK010000745.1:0-3875 GCF_010672505.1 Okeania sp. SIO2B9
ATAATTCTGCCTCTGAGACAGTAAAACGAAGAGGCAAATGAATGACAGGAGTGTTATCCCTAAAAGTGACTTGAATATCTGTTTCCGAGGTTTGGCTGACCATGAAATCTTGGTTCCTATTTTTGATGATTATAGTTTTGTTTCTACAAAAGTTTTTTCTGAGATTTTATTGGCATAATCAGCTTAAAAATTATGCTCAAACAATCCTATAGAAATTACCTTAATGGTTAGACCACCCTCTAGACTAATGATTAGCAATGGTTAGATACTAATATATGAACTGAAGTATACTAATCTCTGCCAATTACATTCAAGAATAGAACATATTCAGATAGTATCAGCAGAAACCAAACTGCTTTTTCTGTTAATCTAGTTATATCGCCATAATAACACCAAAATAACTAGAATCAATTTGAGTGGATTGTTACTCACGACCGATTCTAGTTTTGATGAATTTACTCCTAACCCACTCAAGATTTCCTGTCTAGTTATAGATATTTTCAGAGCGTGAAGTTTCACGACTTCCTTTAACTCTTGCCTTTGCTTTAGTAGCACTGCGCTTGAGAGCTTGAAGTCGTGCTTCATATTTGGCCCTCTGTCGTTTTTTGGGAGTTTGCTCGATTAAAGTTTTCAGAGCGCTGCCCAGACTTTTATAAGCATTAGGAAGTGAGTAACCGAAACGAGTTGCTAAGGCGATCGCCTTATCGTCTGCTTCTATTGCTTCTTTGAGATTACGTTCTCCGTTATTCTTCTGATAGAGTCTATACCCAGATACACCACACAAAGCTAAAGCTAGAACTAAAAGTAGACCATCCTGTACCCATAGCTCACCCACAGCACCCCCTAAACCAATAGCAAGGGCAGCCATTTCCCAACCATCCCTGGGAATTGTATCGTTTTGAATTCTGGCCACTTCATGCCAGAATAACAGGTTACGTTGGTCTAATGCTAATTGCTCCCAAAGTGTTAGGTCGATGGATATTTCTATTTGGTCTTTGCCTATTTCTTCGCTGCGAATGAGTGGAGGATTAACTTCAATGGACTTTTCTACCATGACCCAACTTTGTAATTCTGGTGGTAGTAAGCCTTTTAGACGCCTAATTTCACTCATTTCGGCTCTGGCAGTGGCAGTAGCATAAGATGTCATAGTTTGTTTGAGTCCTATAGATTTTTCAACACATAGTTATCCTTTATTTAAATAGTTTACCGTAAGATTTCAAACAGTATGTTTTCTACTCTTGCTTAGGGATATAGGAGTTAGGTGAAAATTCACACTTATTAAGTTACTTAGATTGTGAGTTTTATAGATAGGAATTTGGATTCATATAAATATAAATTATGGTTCTCTTGAAAAAGAAACTTTGTATTTAGGGAGAAAGTTTGCAGATTTGATTATGTTTAGGAGGAATAAAGTTAAATAATTTGAGATGAGATACCTGTCTGAAAAAGCTATCCGGCAACAAGATTTTGAAGATTTATCAGTCTAGTATGATTGAGTAATTACGCTCTAGAGTGTGATGAATAATTCCTGATTTTCAACAGTTGGAATACAAGGCGAGGGTAAAATAAAAAGAGTGCAATAGTTGATTAAAATTTTGACAAAGAAGCGTTAAGCATAGTCTTCGACCGTAAAATTTTGATGCCTACTAATAATCTACAGTATTTGATCGTGGTTGAGGGGAAAAAATCAAATAATTTATAGCAATCATATTTCACTTGTAAGATTTTAGTGGTAATTAGGAGTCAGTCCTCAGAAGTCAGAATATAAAAGGATTTTGACCGATCTTATTTGATCGATCTTAATTGTTCTTAAATATCTCATAAATCATTCCTGATTGTTATATTTAGATATCTTTCTGGAAAAGCTATGAGGCAACTAAGAGCTTGAGTTGTATACAGCAGTTTTGGTGAGGAGGTGAGATACATTTTTACTTTACATTAAAATATATTCTCTTTTCTCTGTTTTCTTCTGGATATGTTACCTAATTGTCCATAATTTTGTACTTCTGGAAAGTTGCAGACTACTGTATCTAATCTTTTCAGTAATTAAGATTAATCTACAGTATTTGATTATGCTGAGTCGGAAAAAATTCAAGAATCCAAAATCAGGAGATATCTGTCTGAAAAAGCTATCAGACAACTAAGAGCTTGGAAAAGTTATATATCTCATCTTTTGAGTAATTATGATCTAGTGGTCTGTCAAGATAGTTGTGAGTACTAGCAAATCAAAAAAAGCATTACCCAAAATCTAAAATTACAAAAATATATTCATCATTTCAAATTTGTGCAGATCACTATAGTAAATTAATTTGTGTAATGAATGATTCTTGGTTTTTGACAGTTAACAGACAAGGTAAAAATAAAATCCAAATTAATAGTACAGAGATTTATCAAAGTTTGTATTTAGAAATTAAACAAAGACTATAACTAGATATTTCAGTAGTTCAAGTATTAGAGTGGATGGTGAATACGGTAGTAGTTGCTTATGAAAATTATCAAAGACAACATAATACTAAAATAGCCCAATTAACTACTGGAGCGCTGAATAATTCAAAACGCAGATGGCATGAGTTTATAGTTACTGGATTTTTCGCTAAAGTAGCCATAAATTTTGATTTAGAGTACAAAATACCTCTGATAACTTTCAGACTTTCTAGTTCAAGAGATGAAACTCAACCTGAATTTTTCAGGATTTTTCAAACCAAAGAATTTCAAACAAGTTATCCTCTGGAAAATATTGAAACAATTAAAAAGAATTTTTTTCTCAAGTACTGATTATATTATTTCTGTAATTGAAGATGAGCAGCTTTTCCCGTCAATCCAGCCATACATAGAGCTACAAGCACAGCAACCATAATATTTAGGAGTAGAAATTTATGATTTATTAAAAGGTAGACTTAAGGCTAGAGAAGTAAAAGCTTTTATCTCTGTTAAAGTTAGGAATTATTCAGTTTCATCAATCATCTAGGTTTTAGCTTTGAGAAAATCAGAAATAGGAAACTGAGATGGGAATAATTATATTTTGGATAGAGCAAATTTTGATACTATTTGTGGCGTTTTGTCAATGTCTATAATTACTTAGGTACTTTTACTTATGCAAAATTTGTTTTTTTGAGCTTATTTTAGCTTGCTGCAAATCGCAATATCTAGGATATTTTTAACGTAAATACTGGGTTGTAGCTTTGTTGAAAGGAGGTTATTTTTGTTTTAGATATAAAATTAGCATCATACCTTAATGTTCAGAGTATGATACAAATCCCTGAAACAACGCAAGCTCGTGAAATATTTTGTAATAATTGAGAAAAAAAGGGATTTTTTTGATTTGCACAAACAATCTTAAAGCTTATTTAGATTAGTAAAAGTTATCTATATTCTCTTGGCCTCAAGTTTTGATTTAAAGGTAGTTTGCGATCGCTTAAAGTAAGAAAAAATTGATAGATTGTCAGGACTTACGCAAATACACTATATGTAGCATATGCTAATCTATGCGATTGCTGACGCAAAGCTCCGCTAACGCTACAATATCTAGCATGGAAATGTTTTTTATTCATTACTGTATCGTCAAAAATCAAATATCCATCCCTAGTAGTTTCAATTTCTTCTTTGACATTTTTCCATATTTTTTCTAGTTTAAAATCTGTGAATGAGATGAAAATTGTCTCTGACTTAAGTCATCAGCAAGAATTAGTGACTATAGAAAATTATTACCTCATATCTAAGTCAAATAAAATCGGTAAATTCAGAAAACCTCCACAGAGGATTTTTGTCAGTCAGTGGTAAATTTTGACAAGAGAAAAAGACTATTAAATAAGTTAATCTTTTAAATCACTATCAATGAGAACTGCAATAAAGAGTGCAGGTTCTTTACCATTATA
>NZ_JAAHGK010000746.1:0-3874 GCF_010672505.1 Okeania sp. SIO2B9
TGGAAGTTTTACAACTGCCCAAGGTGCAGGCCATTGGAAAGCGATGGTCAATAATAATTTCATGTCGCGGTCGTTGTCTTTGTTCAATCACATCTACATAGAAATAGACAGATAATATTTTTTCAACTAATTCTGAGGGAATATTAGCAGGAGCATTTGCTGCTTTAATTTTTCCTGTCCAACAATCCCATGTTGTTTGTTTTTAACAAGTCTTGCAGAACTTTCTTTCTGTTTTAATTTCTAAACCAGGGCGACTTTTTGTACCTCTTTGTAATCCTTGAGTACCACCTCCACCTGCATATTGTTCTGATGCTATGTTTTTACCCTCACAACTACGACAATGCCATTCTCTATCTGATAAAAGATTAAATACTTTTAATTGAGTAGAGTTTTTTCTAAATGTAGATTTTAACTTTTCTACTAAGTCTTGATTATTCACTCTATATTATTAGCTTCTGCCTCTAAATTATCAAGAAGTTCAGATACACTAATACCCATTCCCGCAGCTAAACTAACAAGAGCAGTTAGAGAAGGATTTCTCACACCACGTTCTAGTCCAGATATATAGGTACGATCTAAATTAGATCGAAATCCAAGCTCTTCTTGAGAAATTCCTAATTTCATCCGACGTTGTTTAATCAAACTACCAAGGGCAGTCAGAATCTTACTTTTCGACTTATCCATAACCCTATATTTTGACCCTAGATTTTGATAATTTGTGGATTATTAGTCTACGGACTATGTGTCACATAAAAAATCTGTTAAGATGTAAAAAAAATCGTTCAAATTAAGAGAAAAATAGACAAATGACTCAAGCAATTAGTTACGAACAAATAATTTTAGAAAAGGTGAAAAAATTAACTCTTCAACAACAGCAAGAAGTTTTAGATTTTATTAAATTTTTGCATATTAAAAACCAAAATATAGAAATTCCTACCCCTGAAAAAAAACCGATATCTGCTTATGAAGCTGCTAAACAATGGGTTGGTTGTGTTGATAGTGGCATTGGGGATTTATCTTATAATAAAAAGTACCTAGAGAGACCTTCAGCTAAATGAAATTTAAAGTAATTTGTTGAAGAAGGAAGAAGGAAGAAGGAAGAAGCAAAAAGTGGATGGGGAATCAAAATCTAACCAATTGTAAACACCGTGTAGACATTGGGGTATTAAACCCAAAAGAAAAAGATAACATTGGTAATTTTAATCTCGAAAATCTGCTAAAATCTAAAAAAATCTATTAAATGTAGTAGGGAAATAAACAAATGACTCAAGCAATTAGTTACGAACAAATAATTTTAGAAAACGTGAAAAATTTAACTCTTCAACAACAGCAGGAAGTTTTAGATTTTATTGCATTTTTAAAGTTTAAAGGGCAAAAACAGGAGATTTCAGAAAAAGAGGAAAAAGTTATTTCAATGTTGGAAGCGGCCAAAGAATTTGTTGGCTGTTTGGAAAGTGGAGTAGGCGGTCTATCTTTGAAAAAACTAAAGTAGAGAATATAAGGTAATTATGAGAAGAAAAGTTATTTTAGATATAGGAGTTTTGACAGAAGTAATTGATGTAATTATTCCTGATGAGTTATAAATATTTTATTCATTATGAGTTATAAATATTTTATTCATTTATTTGGGTACTATCCCTGAAAAAAAACGTGCTATTAGACCTATTACTATTAACAACTTTAGGATTTCTTGGCAGTTTCGGTCACTGCGTTGGAATGTGCGGACCATTGACTGCAACTTTCTCTCTTTCTACGCGATCGCAGAACGGAACGGATGTTCGATCGCGGAGTGGAACAGATGTTCGACCGCCAACTCCTCCTAACAAATGGCATCAATTTCAATTTCATACCCTGCTTAACCTCGGCCGCCTCTGTAGCTATACCTTAACTGGTGCTGGTATTGGTGCATTGGGTTCCGTATTAGTAGCAAGCGGTCATTTAGCTGGCATCGACAGTGACTTGCGACGGTGGTTAGCGATACTCACAGGTTTAATGCTAATTTGGTTTGGTCTGGCAAAAGTGCAACCACAACTATTACCCAAACTACCAATATTCCACCCCTTGAAAAAAAACAACCTACATAACCGCCTCAGTACAGTTATGGTTAACCTCTCCATGGAAAACAAATGGTGGACTCCCGCTTTTCTCGGTTTAGTTTGGGGTTTGATGCCATGTGGTTTTCTCTATGCTGCTCAAATTAAAGCCGCAGAAACTAGCAATATCTGGTTAGGTGGAGCGACTATGTTTGCATTTGGGTTGGGAACATTACCCTCAATGTTAGGGGTAGGAATGTTGACATCTTTTTTGACTGCAGACAAACGTAGTCAACTATTTGAGATGGCAGGATGGGTGAGTATCTTTACTGGCATCATGGTAGTCATGCGAAATGGTGAGATGGTTGACTACAGTGGTTCTGCTGCAATATTATGTTTAATAATAGCATTGGTAGCGCGACCTCTAAGTCGGTTTTGGAGTCAACCTCTACGTTATCGACGAGTAATAGGAATGGGAGCATTTGTTTTGTCGGTGGCACATACAGGAAAAATGTTAGACCACAGTTTAAATTGGAATATGCAGGCAGTATCATTTATGTTGCCTCTGCATCAGATAGGAATATGGGCAGGTATTTTTAGTTTGGGGTTAATGTTACCGCTAGCGCTGACGAGTTTTGATGGAGCAGTGAAATATTTTGGTAAGTGGTGGCGAAGGATACATTTGTTGAGTGTTCCGGCATTTTTGTTATGTGGAGTTCATGTGGTGGCGGTGGGTTCCCATTATTTGGGTGCGTTGGAATGGAGTTTGGGAAATCAGTTGCGTACTATTTTTTTTGGCATGACAATATTAGTTGTTTTGATTATACGTTCCCATCAGTTTTGGTCTTTATTTTCTATAGACAAATATTATGTACCACCACTGGAACAAGTTAAAATTCAAAAGCAAGTGCTTGAAGAAGGCAGAAGGCAGAAGGCAGAAGGCAGAAGGCAGAAGGTCTAATTGCTTATGGATAGTTTTCGACGCGCCACTCCGTGTCTACAAACCCCAAACAATTTTAAGTACCCTCATTGACGGTGAGGTATTACAGGATATTTCGGGCAAATGATTTACAGGGTAAATGCTGAAAATATTGTAGTGCAGGCATCTTGCCCGCGATGAGTCTACCTCATAGAGTCGCAAAGTGCTGTAAACCCACCACTGATATCAAATTCGGTTGAATACTTATTATATATTTGGGGGAGTAGGGGAGTAGGGGAGATTGAAGTGTGGATAGAATTATAAACATATACTGTATAACCGGATTCTATATGAAAAGATAATTCTGAGGTAATCTGAGAACTTCAAACAAGCTAAATATAGCCAAAAATACTATTTGATAATAAATTTCGGAGAAGGTAAAAAAATGTTTTTCTTGTTAAAAATTAGTCTGAATATTTCTTTACTAATTTTGATTTCTTCTTTTGGTAGAGAAATTACAAAACTTAGCGACTATCTTTCGCCAAAATTTATTTTTAGTAATCAAAAAAAATATGATTTAGAGCATATATATTTATCTAAATACAGTCAAAAAATAAATGACTTCCAGTTTGCTTCAGCAAAAAATAAAGATTCTATTTTAGAGTCTCAAAAACTGACCAAACCAGTTCATTCCTTTTTCAAATTTCAAGCTCATAATGTTGAAGTTTCTGAAGATGTGGCTTGTACTTTTCACATTACTCCCAATCATAATCCAAAGGTAGGCAAATCTTCTTTAGCCTGGTTTGCTTTAACTCGTAAAGGTGGAAAAAATGTTCCTTTTAGTGAATGTGATTGTCAGTTAAATGTTTATTCTCAACCTCGTAATGCTGAAAGTAAACCGATAATGAATCCAGAATTAAAA
>NZ_JAAHGK010000747.1:0-3872 GCF_010672505.1 Okeania sp. SIO2B9
CAAGATCTGGCGATAAAAGCAGGGTTCAAACCCCTAGATTATTTTGCACATCAAAATGAACCTATGGTCATTCATGTTTTAGTAGCTAAGTAATTGAAGCAATGAATCCCTAGCTCATTTCGGCAGCATAACTATTGAGTTACACACTGTACAAATTAGCTATAATGTGTATCACACAATTTAGTCGTTTAACGCTCTTTTAATCACTCTAATTTGCTTGCTGCCTTTGCTGTGTTATTTGCCATAAAAGGCAGCAATTAATAAATTTTTACTAAATCAGCCTTTGATGAAACTATAGATAGGTTCTAGTATTACTTGGAAAAAATGGTATAATTCCTACTTTATGGAAGAGGAAAAAACTAGATTGATTATCGTATTTTAGTTCGATAAATATGTAAATTTATTTAATGTAAGAACACGAATTTTCAAGAGAGAGTAACATGACAGTAAATCAAACAATTAAACCATTTTATTTCGATATTACAGATGATGAAATTCAATATTTCTTATCAGAATCAGAGAAAATTTTACGGTCTGGAAAATTAATTTTAGGGGAACATACCAAAGCATTTGAACAAGCATTCGCTGAATATGTTGGTACAAAATACGCGATCGCTGTTAATAGTGGCTCCTCTGGACTAGAAATTCTATTACGCTTGAAAAAAGTTGAGGCAACAACTGTTTTAGTTCCTACTAATACCAACTTTGCTACTGTTGCTACAGTAATTCGTGCCGGAGGAAAAGTTCAATATCTGGATATGGACAAACAAACATTTGCTCCTTCTCTACAGATGGTGCAAGAGGCAGTAGAAAAGGGTAATAATCTCCCACAGAAGATTTCTGGAGTAATGTGGGTTCATGTTGGGGGCGTCATTTCTCCAGAGTTTCCGCAAGTGGTGGAATATTGTCACCAACGAGGGTTATTTGTCCTCGAAGATACTGCCCATGCTCACGGTAGTAAAATCAATGATGTAAGTGCTGGAAATTTGGGAGATGGTGCTGCTTTTTCATTTTTCCCGACTAAAGTAATGACAACTTGTGAGGGAGGAATGATAACTCTGAATAATGAAGAGGAAGACTATATCGCACGTTCTTTGAGAAACCAAGGGAAGCGAGGCATGGACTTTGGTGGCTTACACACGGACTTTGGTAATAGTATGCGAATCACGGAAATGAATGCTCTGCTTGGTCGGATACATTTAGCAAAATTGCCAGAGATGTTGAAAAAACGTGAGCGAGCTTATGAATTAATTACTGCACCTCTCAAAGAAGCTGGTCTATCGTTTGTATCTACAGAAAAAATGGATATCGCTAGTAATTACAAATTGATTGTTCATTTGCCAGAGGGAAAAAATGCCAAAGAAATCAAAACAGCATTAGCAGAAGAAGAGATATTTTTAGGAGGAACAGTATATGAAATACCCTGTCACAAACAACCAGTTTTTGCAGGTATTTGTGAAGGTGAGAGTTTTCCTGGTGCCGAACGTTGGTGTCCGAATCATATCTGTCCACCTCTGACTTCTGGCATGACGGAGGCCGATGCTCAACGAGTGGGGGAAGCTTTAGTTAGGCATTTGCAATAAGGTTTTGGGAACTGGTCTCAGAAAATATAGATAGTAATTTGTAGATTGGGTAGAACGATTTCTGTTATTGTAGGCGTTACCTAGATTTTTTTGAGTCCCTGCCCAATCGATAGGAAAATCTTTTTTGGTGCGAACTTCCAATGCTAGATGATATGCAGCAATAGCATTTTCCGGCGTTGCACAGTGACGAATGATTACGAGAATTGAGGAATTTGCCGATGTTTCAAATCATAGAGCAGCAAGGGAATGGATCTGTACAACATATCACCTCAGAACTATAACCCGCAGGACAGGGGCTTTCTGGAAATTGACGGCCACAGTCACGGCACAGATAACTCTGTTTTCCGTGACAATGACTATTTTTCAAGCTTTTATGGCTTTGACAATCAAGAAAATCCATCTCTCAATCAAATTCTAGAATATCATTCTCTATTGTGCAACACCAGATTTAATATGATGACTAGGTGACTGTATATTTTAATATGCCTTTGACTTTTGATTTTTGACTTGTAGGAAGATGATTAATCCTGGACAAATATTACAACAGCACTATCGAGCGATTCAACTTATTGGAGACTGTGGTTTTGGTCAAACTTGGGAAGTTGATGATGGTGGTACGATAAAAATTATGAAAATATTGCAAGTGCCAAGGGAAATAGAAGACGAAGAAATAGAACAAGTAATTTCTTTGTTTGAGCAAGAAGCAAAAGTTTTAACATATTTACATGAACCTGGATTACCAAAAGTTGAACCAGAAGGATACTTTATCTGGTCAGAAGCGGGAGATGAACCATTACACTGTCTGGTAATGGAAAAAATTGAGGGTATAAATTTATCTGACTGGTTACAACAAATTCATCATAATCAACCCATAGAAGAAGAGCAAGCGATCGCCTGGGTCACACAATTAGTAGAAATCATTGCTAAACTTCATCAGCATCATTGCATCCATCGGGATCTTAAACCAACAAATATCATGTTGCGTAGCTTCCCAGCACAAAACTCCAATCATAATGGAGCCAAACAACCCTCTGGATCTTATGAAAATTTGCCTAAACAAGAAGCTAGTCAACAAACAGATGGAAAAGCTAGCAGAGCAAATAATTTATCTTCCATTTCACTTACCGAAGAAAATGTTGCACAGCTAGGAAATGATCCAGAACAAACCAGAGAAACATTAGACCACAAACAGGAGGTTGAAAATGAAAAAAATCACACTGACCATCAACAAGATTCCCAAAAGCAGAAATGGGGTCAACTAGCATTAATTGACTTTGGTGCGACTAGGCAAGTTACAGAAACATATTTAAGGCAATTTGAAGGCAAAGATGTGACTGGGATGATTTCTCAAGGTTACACATCCCCAGAACAGTATGAAGGGAAAATCACACGACAGTCGGATGTATTTGCCATTGCTCGAACTATAGTTTATTTAGTCACAGCACAAGATCCTACTAATTTGCCTACCGATCCTCAGAGTGGTAGATTAATGTGGCGACACCATGCTACTCAAATCTCAAAAACATTAGCAGACTTAATTGATGAGATGATGGCAAATTTACCTCAGTGTCGCCCCCAAACAACCGAAGACATTTTGGAACGTCTTGCTAACTACAACCAGCAAGTACAAGCAGAAATTGAACCTACCCAGAGCAAACAACCCGCTCCCGCAAAGAAAAACTATTTATCTGACTTTCCATTGCAGCAAAAAATACAGAACTTCAAGAGTAAATATCAAGAAACCACACCCAAAGTCAATAAATGGTTAGGCAATATTTCCCTTTTCACACTAGGAGCGATCGCTGTCTTAATTGCTATTTTACCAGAAGCACCAACAACTTGTCCTTTAAAACTGGATGATAATTTGAGTTGTGGGGAAGAAATTCTGATTCCAGGTTCCGCACCCAAAGAAAAAGAAGAGGGAGTTAAAGCTTTTGCTGATGGTGATTATTTGCAAGCAGTCAAACTTTTAGAAACAGCTAGAAAAAAATACTTTAACGATCCAGAAATCCTGATTTATCTGAATAATGCCAGACTAGCTGCTAGCAATACTGACGCTTATACTATAGCCATAGTAGCACCAATGACAGGTGAGTCACAAGCTCTCAACTATAGTTTAGAAAAATTACGGGGAGTTGCTCAAGCTCAGAATGCCATAAACCTGAGCGATAATTTGATTGGAGGCAAGGGTTTAACTGTAATTATTGTTGATGATGGCAACTCTCCAGAGCAAGCAGTAAAAATAGCAAATAATCTGGTTTTAACAGGTCAAGTTTTGGCAGTAATTGG
>NZ_JAAHGK010000748.1:0-3871 GCF_010672505.1 Okeania sp. SIO2B9
TGAGATTTTCCTCAGAAACAGGAGTAATAGATTTACTAGAACTATTACTCCTGTTTCTGAGGAAAATCTCAAACAACTTGAGGATAACCAAGGAGTGGCAGCTAGCATCAATTTAGTTCCTGAAGGTATAAATTTAAAAGCTATTTCTTGGCTAAAACCTAATAGTCAGAAAAAGTTTACCGTAGAAAACAAAGCTATGGAAATGTTAAATCGAATTCCGGGAAATGCTTTGATGATGATATCTGGCAGTAATTTACAGAAAATGTGGTCTGATTATGTCAAAAATGCAGCAGCTAACCCAGTAGCTCCGATTAACCCAGAAACATTGCGTCAAGCTGTTAAGAATACAACTGGTATGAATTTAGAAGAAGATTTTCTCAACTGGATGGCAGGAGAATATTCTTTGTCTTTGCTGCCTATCCCTAAAAGTAAGGATGAGTTAAATAAATTTGCTGCGGGGTTTGTCTTTATGATCAAAACAAGCGATCGCCGTGCTGCGGAGGAGTCACTGAAAAAGTTGGATGAGGCCATGAAAAACCAAGAATTTGAGGTAGGTGAAGCTGTTGCCAGTGGAGAAGCTGTTGTTAAGTGGACTTCACCATTTGGTGGTTTTACCGTAATTCGTGGTTGGTTGAATGGGAATGTGGCATTTTTTACATTAGGAGGTTCTGTAGAGAATCAAATTTTACCCGCGCCAACAACTTCTATGGCTGAAAGTGCGGTATTACAAAAAAGTTTACCACCAGAGTCAGAATCTTTTAACGGTAATTTTTTCCTTGATATTAGTAAAAGTTTCAATCCTCAAAATCTTTCTATTCCGCAACTACCTCCAAATCAAAAAGTTTGGATAGATGGTATGGAATCTATTGGAGTGACGTCTATTGTAAGTAATAATCGTACAACTAATTATGATATTTTTGTCAAATTGAAAAAACAGGAGTTTTAGAAGTCAAGAGTCAAAAGTAATCTGTGACATAGAATCTTGCTACAGGCGTAGGTTGGGTTGAAGAATGAAACCCAACATACAGCAGATTCCAGCTATAGTTTAGCCTTTTTCCCATTGCTAGAGAACTTAGTTTTATGTCGGTTTAAATATTGCAACTGAGAGAGTTTAGCTTCTAACTTTCTATAAGATTTAGCACCAGGAAATACCTCACCAGTTGAGAGTGTCGCTAGTGATTTTATATCATGTCCGGTTAAACAGTGATAAATAAATAACTACGGAGGAGTCAGGATTCAGGAGTCAGGAGTCAGGAGGAAAGAGGTAATAAAGAAGAACAACTGGAGTCGAAGGAGAAAGTTTTTTTATAACTAATTATCCGGACATGATATGATATTATCTGGTAAAAGTTCATAAGTTTTAATCCATCCAATTCGGGGCAATTTTATATGATTAAAACCTACCGATATTGACACATCTAGAGTGTTTGCGTAGCATTCGGTAGGAAAACCATCATCCCTACCTTTTTTCTTAAATATAGGCACTCCCGACACTTTGTTAAAGCAACGTTTCCAAGCTGATGATAAATACCTTAAAGCATATTGAGGTGCTGTTTTAGATACTTAATCATACCAACAGTTGTTAGGTTTAACCATTGCTACTAATAGTTTATGCAAATCAATCGCAGTAGGAGATTTCAGCTTACTCTCAGGATTATTGGAATTGTGATTAAGGATGTTTCTAGTCAACCATAATCCCCAATTCCAAGCGTGACGTTAGCGTTTGCGGTAGCATTCCGATAGGAAAGCTTTGCGCCAGCAAACTACACAGCGCGTGTTTAGCTAGTCAGGTTTTTTGTCGGTTATCATTTTCTTTGTGGGTTTAATACCCCACCGTCAACGGGGGTGTTCACGCATTACTTGGGGGAGCGAATCCCCATGTAATTTTCCTCCTGTCTCCTGTCTCCTGTCTCCTTCTTCAATTGGGCACAGTTCAGTTTTGAATCCTAGTAGCATGATTATCAATGTTTCTGACAATATGTTATGATATGAAGCACTAAGGAGATTGTTGGTCATTGGAGCTATATTTTTCCGTTGACTTTCTCCAAGTAGTACTGCTAAGTAATAACGAAACCCTTTTTTTTGACCCTGAATTTTCCATAAATCCTCGAATTTTTGACACCACTTTTCAAACCATGGTGGTCAGGCAGACAAGGTTGTTTCTTTGATCAGCTAGCCTTTTGAGGTAAAAACAAGATTATATAATAACTTGAGACTATTTTACTTCATTTTTTTTCAAAAGTCCAGGTACTAGATAATCATAGATTATGTCAAGCTGTTATTTACCCCAAGGAGGGGGTTGCTGCGATCGCGACTTTCATCCAACAAAGCTCTAACATAATATAAATGATGTGCCATATTATAAATCTGAAAAATTACATTTTTTAGACTTATTAGACATCTCCTCCAAAAGAGGCAGTAGGCAGCTTTGCTGTAGGGAACCCACCCCTCGCCCCTCCCCCTCCCAGGAGGGGAAAGAATTGATATATCTAGTGTGATAATTGATTTGATTTTTTATGATAGGAGATGTCTATTAGGTTAGTTTGCGATAATTGTCGTAGGAGTTAAACTGGTAATGTACCTGTGGAAAAATTAGGAGCGTTGTTAATATGGCATCTCATAAAATTCTTGTAGTTGATGATGACCAGGCAATCAGAATTTTAGTTCATCGTTTTTTAACTAACCAAGAATATCAAGTAGAGTCCGCAGAAGATGGTAAAACAGCTTTAATTTTATTTAAAGAATTTCAACCAGACTTAGTTGTTTTAGATATAAATCTACCAGATACTACTGGTTTTCAGCTTTGTCAGGAAATGCAGAGTTACAATGATGTGTTGGTACTGATGTTGAGCAGTCTATGTGATGAAGTAGCTAAAGTCCGAGCTTTTCAGTTAGGTGCTGATGATTATCTCACAAAACCATTTAGTTTAGTAGAACTGAATGCTCGTCTTAAAGCAATATTGAAACGTCAAAGGTTACTTTCTCCGATAAAATTAGAACGGCTTGTATTTGGGGATTTAGTAATAAATAATGTTGAAAAAGAAGTAAGATTTCAGCATAAAATTGTTTCTCTAACTAATCTACAATTTAATTTATTATTTTGTATGGCTAATCAACCAGGATATGTTTGGAGTCGCTCTGAATTGTGCGATAAAGTATTTAAGGGTGAAGATAGTCATTGGTTTGGCAGCGCAAAAGTTTGTGATGTGCATATTAGTCAGATTCGCAAGAAAATAAAAAGTTGTGGTTGTGATTTTGAATATATAAAAACTATTATTAAAGTTGGCTATAAGTTTGAAGCACCAGTATAAAGATGATTTTATACAGGAGTAACTAAATTCTTTATATTCTGCTTCCTTGTTAATATTCCATATCATAATTCTTAATGATTTTCATTAAAAAGGACTTTAATTATAATAAGCTGTTTTGCATCTCAACTATACATCCAATTTTTGTCAAAGGAAACAGGGAACAGCGGTGCGACCCCGCGGGGTGCGATAGACGCAAGCAGTCGGAACCCGGCGAGGTCTCCTCGCCATGGGAATGCCGACCAAGAGAGGGAATGCGCACTCCTGTGAGGGAATATAAAATCTATAATGATTTTTCGCTTACCTAACTTACAACCTACCGCTGCTTCATAAAACTGATACAAAGCGTCACATCGATGCGACAAATTGATGTTTACTTCCTGCTTCTGCTGAGGCCGTCGGCGGTTACTCATCCACAGGCATTAACGGTCAAGCCAACCGCATCTCTACACTCTATACTTACATTTAAGTCTTTGTCAATTAACATAACTAAAAAAGTCCTCAAACCCTTACTACGCCGTTTTAGCGTAGGAAGCGGGATTTCAGGATAGGTCTACGTCTAT
>NZ_JAAHGK010000749.1:0-3871 GCF_010672505.1 Okeania sp. SIO2B9
TATTTGTTTCTGTCGCTGATACTGGTGCAGGAGGCAAAGATCAATTTGCTGTAGCTGAAGCTATGGGGCGTTATTTTTTAAAATATCCTTTTGACTTTGTAATTCTTGGTGGGGATAATATTTATGAAGATGGAGAAATTGAAAAAATAGAAGATGTTTTTGAGAAACCATATAAATTTTTATTAGAAAAAGAAGTTAAATTTTATGCCTGTCTGGGCAACCACGATATTCGTACTGAAAATGGAGACTTGGAACTCAAATATCCAGGTTTTAATATGGCAGGAAGATACTATACTTTTCAGTATCACCCAATTCAATTTTTTGCCTTAGATACTAATATTAATGCTGACTGGGAAACCGAATTAAAATGGTTAGAAAAAGAATTGAGTAACAGTGAAGCAACTTGGAAAATAGTCTTTGGTCATCATCCAATTTATTCCTCTGGAATGTATGGGTTAAATGAATATTTTATTCAAACTTTAACACCTCTATTTAAAAAATATGGGGTTCAGCTTTATATTAATGGGCATGAACATGACTATGAAAGAACTAGCTCAATTAATGGTACTACCTATTTAATTTGTGGCGCGGGTGGAAAACAACGCCCTGTCGGAAAATCAGAGTGGACTGAATATTCTACAAGTGATTTTAGTTTTGCTGCTTTTGATGTTTATGAAGACCGCATCATTGTTAAAGGTATTGATGTAAATAATCATGTTTTTGACGAAGGTATAATTAAGCTTAGTTGAAGTAAATTTTATACTAGAAGAAATAGGAGTCAGGAGTCATACCAAATTGCTAAATGTTTGCTACAAATAGTTAGGGTATTTATTCTAATTTAGAATTTAGAATGCAGAATGCAGAATGGATAGATTTAATACCATTTTTGATGTTTAAAATTACCTTTTTCGTGAAACAGACTTTATCTGAAAGTATTTTTATGGTGCTCATTATTCGTAACATTCTTTTTTCAAAATGGTATCAGAAGGAAAGAAAGAAAAAGAAAGAGGAATAGAAGGAGAAAGTTTTTTGGTCCTGTAAAGGTCATGGAATTCTATCACGCTCTTATCCGGACATAATATCATACCTCAAACTACCAACGCCCAATTTTACTTTGAATTATAAAGCGATTGATTGATTACTGAAAATAAAAAAGCTTTAAAAGTGCAAACTTGCCAGTGATATTTCGGTTTTTAGGTATTCAGCGACCGCCTGTAATTTGAAAATATTTTCAAATGATGAAAAAATTACATATCACCCCGTAATGATGCAACGCCTTTTTATCATTAGACATCTGGTGAAAATTCAAAATCAAATCAATTATTATCCATAAATTATCAATTACTCCCCTCCTGGGAGGGGGAGGGGCGAGGGGTGGGTTCCCTGTTCCCTGTTGCCTCTTTTCTGGAGATGTCTACTAATTTAAGACGGACATGATATAAATATTTATCCCCCAATTTTTTACTATTCAACCTTCATTTGGAGGCATTTCCTTATTTGTAAATCGCTGAATTATAATTTGTATAGCTAAGGCGATTAAACCTAAAGTAACCATCGCACACATACAAGTAGCGAAAGCAATAACTCCCACCACTAAAGCACGCACAGCAGTCGAAATATTCACCACAAAAACATTATCTGAAATAATAGGTTTATTAGCAAATGTCTCAGAAATAGATTTCATTAACATATAGGCAAGTGTGGCTAATCCACCAGCAATTATCGCACTAGCCAAACATTGTAAAGGATTGACATTTGAAGTAGATTTTTCTTGAGATTTAGGAGTTAAATTTGTCATATATTTTGAATAGTTGAAGTCAGAATAAAAATTGTTTGTAACTATAATAGAGAACATGGAATAGGAAATAGTTGGAAAAACATTGCCTAGCCTAATATCGATGGTCAGTATAAATCCTAACAGGTCTGGCTATTGCTATATTAGAATTATGGGAAAAATGAAAATTAAATATAGCAGTTTATAACTTGGCAAAATAAAATACAGATTTCTAGAGTTTTCAACAACAACAAACAGAGAATAATAGTTATTAATTATTGCCAATTCAAAGTATTATATGTTCCTTCTACCTTCTACGTCCTGCCCTCTTCCCTCTTCAATGGGCAATAGTAATGCCACTAGAGTTAAACTGTGCTATCCAGAATTCTAGACCGGGGTCAGCCATTTTTGCTTTTACTGTGGCCTCAACTTCCTGTGCTTGAGCAAGAGATTCTGTCAAAGCAAATATAGTAGGTCCAGACCCCGACATCATAGCTCCTAAAACATTTTGGGAGGCAAAAGCTTCTCTTAATTTTAATAATTGCGGATATTCTGGTAAAGCCACCTTTTCTAAATCGTTGTGCAATAGTTTACCAATTTCTATATTGTCTTGGTGAGCGATCGCTGAAACCATTGGTCCAGAATGTACTCTTTGTATACTATTTTCCCGAGCTTCAGTATCATCAATATAAGTATGACCGAATTCTTGACGATAAGTGCGATAACTCCAGGGTGTAGAAATAGAGAGATTCTTGTATTTAGCCAAAACCACATAAAGTTGGTCTAAATTTGGTAGTGGGGAGAGAACTTCGCCACGTCCAGTTGCCAATGCTGTACCGCCACTAATACAAAAAGGAACATCTGAACCCAACTGTGCCCCCAACTCTTGCAACTCTCCCTGAGTTAAACCAAGTTCCCACATTAAATCTAATCCCACTAATACTGCTGCTGCATCTGTGGAACCTCCTGCTAACCCTGCTGCTACAGGAATCTGCTTATTGATAGTAATTTCAACGCCACCGTACCTGGCAAATACATCTGGAAATTGTTTACCGAGCAAGGAAGCTGCTCGGTAAGCAATATTGTCAGCATCAGCAGGAACCAGAGGATGTTCGCATCGAACCACAATAGTTTCAATTCCAATGGCACGAATATCTATTCTGTCTGCAAGACTAATGCTTTGCAAAACCATTGCTAATTCGTGATAACCATCTGGGCGATCGCCTATAATTTCCAGATACAGATTGATTTTAGCAGGAGCAATTAATGAATAGGAGCGCATTTTAGCTAGTTTAGTATTAGATATTTTAACTCGAAGGAAGTAAAGGAAAAGGTTAATTTTTTGACCAAAATCATCTCTAGCTACTTCCAAGTGGCAAGAATTTATATTCCTAAGGTTCTTACTTTACTTTAATTATTATAATTTATAAGTTTATTGATTAAATATCAATAGACATTTCCTCCAAAAGAGGGAGTAGGGAGTAGGGGGAAATAATTGATAATTATTGATAATTCATGTGCGATAGTTGATTTTATTTTTCTTTTTTACGATCGCCAGATGTCTAATAGTTTATAAAAAAGTGCTAATGATAGTTATTCTGCCTGATTAAAAGCTGCAAAAAATTTACCCAGCTAGCATCTCTAAAACTGGATATATTCCCCGGTCATAACTATCTTGATTTCGCTTAATAAACCATAATCAAAATCTTCTTATCCCTTGTTTCTACTCCCTATCCCAATATCTATGAGACATGATACTAATCAGATTTTTTCAGTTTAGATGGTGAAATAGGTAGATCGTTTAGTGGAGGATAATCAGGAGAATCTCCCACTAATTCAGCTAATGCTTCTGACATGGCTTTCGGGTCCATAAATAGAACCTTAGAATTAGCACTTTCACTTAATTTCTGATTAGTTTCTAAATATCTTTGAGCAATCAGAAATTGCATAAATTCTGGACTATCTGGGCGCAAATTTAAAATTTTGGAAAGAACCTCTATAGACTCTGCTTGTCCTTGAGCTTTAGCAATAGCAGCTCTTTTTTCTCCCTCTGCTTGTTCAAGCATAGCTTTTTTCTCACTTAAAGCTACCCTTTCC
>NZ_JAAHGK010000075.1:0-11112 GCF_010672505.1 Okeania sp. SIO2B9
GTTAGAAGAAATTCTGTTTGAGCGTTGTCAAGTTCTTTTAACACAGCAATTTGCAATCAAGGCTATAACCCAGTACCATTGGTGGCCGAAAATTCAGGTTTAATTACTCCGATGCTACCGGATTTGAGATCAGTCCCCCTGCTGAGAAACAATAGCTCCTGTAGACTTCATATTATAGCGCTGTGCGCAGGGAACAGGGAACAGGGAACAGGGAACAGGGGGAATAAAAAACCGATAATATAAGACTTCTAGCTATTGGACATTTTCTGTAATTTGTAAATATGCCAGCGCACATTGCTATAGTCATAATAAATTAGTCATCTAAAGATGACTTCTGCTTTGATCCTAGAAATAAATTTCTTGGCGGATGACATGGCGAACCTGTTGCCTTGATATTACACTTAGCCAGAAGGGTTTCGCTCAGTTACGCTATCGCTAACACACCCTACCAATAACTGATAACTGATAACTGAAATGACTCCCTATTAAAACTGCACCTCATATTCGACTGATAATACTGCATTATCACTAAAGTTACTCCCTCCTCGAATGCGTACTTCATCATTAAGTTCATAAAGTAGAGAAAATTCCGTTGGTTCATTGGCACCAAAAAGTCTAGTCATGGATACTCCTAATTTATTCGTCACGTCAACACCTACCTCCAAACCCCAACCCAAAGAGGAAGCACGTCGCGCTCCACGTTTAGGAATACTTGCAGGAAATATCCGAAATTCACTTAACCCAGTTGCTGCAATAATATCTTGTTGTAAGTTAGCAAGTATGGTGGTACTTGCTACATTAGCTAATGCTAAATTCCTATCTTCACTAAGGGTATCAATGATATTACCACCCAACAAACTGACTATTTGTACTTCTGATCGCTTTGGAGAACTGGTCAACTCTAGGTTATTTTCTAATTCTGATAGAGGTCCTTTTGCTGTTGCCATAATTCTAACTCTCTGACTACTATTCAAGGTGCCTGGTGATGGAGCATCTATGGTCTCAGGTGATAATGGTGATGATGGGGATGATGAACGGTTGCTTTCAAAAGCTGATGCTAATAGCTGTACATCTACAATGGGGTCAAGTCCATTAATTGGGGTAAAGGTAGCTATGTTGTTATAGTTGGGGTCTAAACGCAATTCTGTAGTAAATAGATTAATCGACCCTGCTGCTAGGTCGATCGTGCCGCTTGGACGAATATCGCTGAGGGTTCCGTTAATCAGTAAACCACCTGCAACTTCAAAGTTAGCTAGTCCTGGACTAATCATCTGTAGGCGATCGCTTAGAGTCACTTGAAAATTATTTAGACCAATCTCAAATTCTCCCATGCCAAAACTAGGTGGATTTTCTTGACTACCTGCTGCTGCTGCTAAACCTGCTGCCTGATTTAAAAATATTTTACCTTGGGAGACTTCAACGTTACCGCCTACTTCTGGTTGCAAAGCTGTACCTGTAATCAGGACTTTTCCATCAATACCACCTTGAAAAACTCGTTGAAAGTCTATATTGAGTTGGTCTAATGTAATTGTCAGGGGGTTATTTATATCTGGTTCTTGACTGCCAAAGGGTTGAAAAATTGGTAAAACACCAATGACTTCAACTTTACCATCACTAATAATTCCTTGGAGTTCTTTTACCTCTATACGATCGCCCTGAAATAAAACTGTTCCTTCTAGGTCTGTTAGAGGTTGGGGAAATGCTGCTGCTGTGATACTTATATTTGCAAATTTAGCATATCCTTCTGGTTCTGGTTGTTGTAATGTTCCTTTGACCTGCAATAATATATCTCCTTGACCAGAGTTTAATGTCACCTGGTCGGTCAAGATGTTAACTATCTGTAACGCATCATTTTTAATATTGACGCTGACGTTAATTAGATCGCTACCTGCGGAAACTTGAGCAAAGGGTAGGTCAATGGGTACATCCCCTCTATACAAAATGGGGTCTCCAATTATAGAAATACCTCCACCAAAACGCAGACGCCCAGTGTTATAACTAAATTCTGTTTGTGCTTTTTCAATGGGTGTTTCGTTTAAGGTGCCGTCTACTATATTGATTTTGCCTATAGCTCTGGGGTCTTCAAAATTTCCTCCTATTTCTGTTTCGGCATTCAAAATTCCTGTAATATTAAAATTGATATTTGGTGGTATATAATTTTGGGCAAATTTCTGTATTTCTCCTAAATCTATATTTTCTAATCGTAATTTCCCAGTCTGATTTTCTGCACTCAAATCTCCATTAAATGCTAATAATGTTTCTCCTGCTTGCACTTCTAGTGGTTTGACTGTCAGCACTTCGTTTTCATACTGACCCTGTACGAGAAATTTATCGACTTTGTAAGGTCCCCAACTCCAGTCGCTACCATTGATGTCAAATTTGCCGTCAATACCAGACTGCCAAGTTCCTTCTGCTGTTACTTCTCCTGAAAAAGTTATATCTAGGTCTGCAAGGGGTGGTATTGGTATGGGAGTGTTTGGTTGTTGACTTTCTTGTTGTTGTTTTAGCAAAGCTTGAATTTCGGCAAACCGACGCAGTTGGGAAATGACTGGTGTATTTTCTGGAAAACCTACTGCAACTGGTTGCACATCTTCAGCGTTGGCATAATTTGGAGTCTTTATACCTCGCGCAATATCTTCTAAGTTAAACCATTGGAGGGCGGTCAAAATATCTTGAGCTTCACCTTTTTCAATTTTTAGGTTGCCAGCAAATTTGGGGTCGAAATTGGCGTCGGGAGAATTAATATCGACCATTGCTTGTAAGACATATCGACTGTCACCTAATAATAATGTACCGTCATTGAGAGTTCCTATACCTTCGGCAAAATTGATATCTGCGGTGAAACTTTCTGCATCTATATAACCAATGCTAGGTTTGGCAACTGCAAGATTTCCGTTTGCTGCGATGGAGTTCAAGTCGAATGTTCTCAGACCAGATATTGCTATTTTGGCGGATGCTTCCCCGGAAACTTGAGCGATATCAAATTGTGCTGCTGGCGCTATATCTAATAATTCAACAGGAAATTGCTCTAATGTTACTAGGAGGTTTTCTCCTTCTGTGACTCCTGCGAGTTTTGCTTCGTCGCGTTGAATTAAGAAAGCAGTGGGAAAATAGGTTTGATCAAATCGATCTAATACTAATTCTAGACGGTCTTGTTCCCCTGCAATTTTAAATGTTACTCCATCAGCTATTCCTGCATTTAATTTTCCAGATAAAACGGAATCAAAATCTACTGAATTTACGGCTAGGTTTCGCAATACAATATCACCAACCAAACTTAAATCTTCGATAGATTTACCGATGACTTTACCATCAAAGTTGACTCTACCTGTTAATAACTCTCCTTTTTTTTCTATGGGTAAATTTTGTGCTAATTTTTCTATGGGCAGAGATTCTAAGTCAAAATCTGACAAATTGACATTAATATTAATTCCAGAAATTGTCGGTGGTTTTTGTTGTGTAAAATCTACACCTACTACTCCATTAGCATTAACGTTTGGCGGGATAGAAACTTTTTCTATTTCTACTTGTTTACCTTTCCAGTCAAACAGAGAATTAAGAGGTTGTTGAATAACTGGTAATTCTGAAAGTGTTAATTTTGCTTGAGCGGCTATAGCTTCTGGAGAGAAATTTGCTAGGGTTCCAGACAGGTCGATATTTGTATTTAAAAAGCCACCAATTACTGGTAAATTTTCAGCTTGCCCTAATAATTTTTGTACCTGTCTAATAGCTGCAACGGCTGGTTTTGTCTGTTCTTGTTTTTCCAATGCTGCCGAAAATTGCTCTAAAGGAATTTGGTCTCCTACTATAGCAGTTTGCCATTTTTTACCTACTAATTCTCCAGTAATATTAACAGTTCCACCATTTGCCAAAAGTACTTTTCCTTCCGCTTCAGCAGCTATAGCTTCTGGGTTTAAATTCTCTAAATTTCCAGCGACTTTAGCATTGCCTAGAATATTGCCATTTATTGTGTCTAAATAAGGCAAAACTAATTCTATAATTTCCTTATTCGTGTTATCCGTGCCCAAATTCGTGTCTAGCTCTTTAGCTATTTTTTTTACAAAACTCAATGGAATAGGTTCAGTGATCGCTGAGGCTGTAAAATTACCATTATTTAATTTTCCTGTGGCATTAATTGTATTATTTCCAATGATTAATTTTCCGGTTCCATCAGCGGCTATTGCTTGAGGATTCAGATTATTTAAGTTGCCAAATACGCTCAGATTACCAAATAATTCTCCTTCAATTCCTGGAGGTAAAGTTGCGCTAGCTGGTATAGCAATTAAACCAGTTTTTCTGACTGTTTCTTCCAAAAGGCGTAAAGCAATATTTTCTGTTCCTACATTTGCAAAAAAGTTTCCTCGTTCGAGTTTACCATCAATATAAACAGCATTGCCATCAATAAATAATTTACTATTAGTATTAGCGGTAATTGCTTCTGGAGATAAATTATTTAAATTTCCAGATAAATTAGCATTAACATCAACTTGACTATTTAAAGTTTTAATAGCAGGAATTTGAGCTTGTAAAATTTGAATTTGATTAGGTTCTACTGGAATTAATCCTGATGTTAAAACCGCTTCTCCTAAATCCATAAGTGGATTTACTGCTAATTTACTACTATTAACTGAAGCTTGAAAATTACCATTATTTAATTTACCCGTAGCGTTAACAGTTCCTCCAGCAATAATTACTTTCCCATCCCCATCAATAGCAATTCCTGTAGGAGTTAAATTATTAATATTTCCAGATATAGTCGCTTCCCCTTGAACTTCTCCCTTAATATCTGTTGGTAAAACATTATTTTTCAGAGAAACAATTTGTGCTTCTGTTAATAACTTTTCGACGGCAGTAAGAGATATTTGATTAGTTTTAACTGTCGTTTGAAAATTACCCGAATTTAAACTACCTGTAGCATTAATTGTACCTTCCTCAATTTTGAGATTTCCCACTAAATCTCCTGCTATATTTTCCGGGGAAGGATTTGCCAGATTTCCTGATAAATTAACCTTGCCATTTAGTCTACCATTCAGAGTTTTTAACCTGGGAATATTAACCCTAATATTATTTAACTGTTCCTGGTCAGTAATAATTCCAGAATTTACTGCCGATAACCCCAAATCTAACAAAGGATTAAGTGGTAATTCTTCAGTATCAACCAATGCTTGAAAATTACCATTATTAACTTTCCCATTAGCATTAACCGTACCATTAGCAATATTAACATTCCCCTGAAAACCACTGGTTATGCCAGGCAAACTTAAATCATTTAGATTAGCTGAAAAAGTAGCTTCACCATTAACCTTCCCATCAGTTTGACTAGATAAAATAGGATTAGGAGTCGTCAGAAAATTTGCATTTCTCCCTATTCTTTCTAAAGCACTTAAACTCAATTGAACAGCATTTCCCTTACCCTGCAAACTACCATTATTTGCCCGAGCATTAAAATTAACCTGACCCCCAGCAATATTTATTACCCCACTCCCATTCCCATCAATACTATTAATTGAAAAATCCCTCGTGAGACCAGAAGAACTAGCTTGAGCATTAACAATACCTTCCAACCCAGATGGTAAACCCAATGGTTTTAAAGGTTCTAAATTATCTAAATTAATTTGATTGACAGTAACGTTGAGCTGCCAGTTATCCAGATTAGCAGTACCATCAATATTAACCTTTCCCCCACCAACTTCAACAACAGTATTTTTAATATTCGCCTGACTATCAACAATATCAACAGTACCACTCACCGGATAAACAGCTTTTGGTAACTGCCATTGAACTTGCCCTTTCAGACTTTCCAAAGCACCAGCGATCGCTACTTCAGAAGAAAAGTTACCGAGGGGAAGAGGTGGAGTAATACCATATTGTTGAGCGATCGGTTCTAGGGGTAAATTTTCCACCTTCAGGTTTAAGTCAACTACAGGATTAAAATTCGTTTCCTGCTCTTTACTGACTGACTTCCAACTCCCGACTTCTGAATTTTGACTTTGTAGAACTGACTGACTGCCAACTCCTAACTTTTGACTTTTGAAGTGAGGGCGAATGCCATTCGCCCCTACTGAATTTTGATTTTTGACTTTTGTTTGCGTTTGCGTAGCATCCCGCAGGGAAACATTCCGTAGGAAATTTTGACTTTGTGGAACTGACTCCCAACTCGCGACTTCTAACTTTTGACTTTGTGGAACTGACTGACTGCCAACTCCTAACTTTTGACTTTTGACTTCTAAATTCTTCCTTTTAACTTTTGACTTTTGAATTTTGACTTCTTCTTTACTTTTGACTTTTGACTTTTGACTTCTAACTTCACCCTTGCCTGTAATTTTCCCTCCCACTACTGGAGTAATTTGTAAGTCAGAAAAACCAGCAGTTAAATTGAGCGGTTGAAATTCTTGGTTTAACTGCGGACTAATAGTAAAATTTGTCGCAATATCCTTAAATCTTAATCTATCAACTCTAGTAACTCCAGTCGTTTGAACTTTTCCTGAAACCACTGGTTGCAGTAAACTACCAACAATATTGAAATTAGTTTTCACACCCCCATCTAACAAAGGTCTAATATCCTGAATTTGACCCCGAATTTGCTGAAGTTGCTCTTTAGTTTCTGCTGTTTCAATTTTGCCCGAAAGTAAATCAATTTCTGTAGTAACAGTATTAAACAAAGTGTCGAAACTAACAGGCAAAACCTCCCCATTCAAATTCAGATTAAGATTCTGAAAGTCTAAGTCCGCCGTTGTTTGTGCCGTACCCTGGAGTTTTAATCCAATATTCCCGTAGTTAGCGTTTAAATTTTCCACCCTAACTTTTGGCCAAGCAACATTAGCAACCGTATTCAAGTTAACAGTGTCGCTCAGGAAACTGCTGTTAGCTTTCAACTCCTGCAAACTAACCTTTCCCTGGATATTTTGTACAAGGTCAGCAATTTTATCTGTTATTTTAATCTGAGTCCGCAAGTCAACATTTAACTCCCCACTTTGCAGACTTACATCAGAAATATTTGCAAACCCTAATGCCAAAGGAGCAAATATTGGTAATTGCAATTTTTGCGCTACAACATCAGCTTTAATTTCCGAATTTTTGAGATTAGCATCAGCATCAAGCTGAAAATTACCACCATCAATAACTTTGCCATTGAGGTCTACCAACCAACGTTGCATTTTGTCCTTAGAAAAAACCTCAATATTACTTAAATCTAACAGTATAGGTTGAGAAGACTTTCCTGTTTCTGACGGCAGAATACTAACATCCACCTCTGGGAAACGTAGACCTGTTATTTCAATATCAATAGGTGGAGCTGGTAGATCGGCCAATTCTGGCATTTTAAACGAACCATCAGCTTCTTGTTGTAAATTAGCCTCAGATTTTCCAAATGTAATATCAAGTTTCAGGGTTTTGAACAACAAAGGTCCAAGAGCATACCTAACTTTAACTACCTCCGTAGAAGCAGCGATGGAGTCAGTTGAAGTTGCAGGTAAAGAGGAAGGACCAAATTCTAGATAACCAATTCTAAATTTTTGTAGTTTGCCCACTTTAACTGGCCTTTGGGTAAGTCTCGTTAGATCCTCACTCACCATTGGGGCTAATTTTTCTTGAAACCACCAAGTTCCTACTGCCCCCCCTGCTACAGAGACTGTCCCTAAACCCAGACCACTAATAATTACTATTCTGCGCCAGTTTCTAGAATTGGAGGTATCAGTTTGCTGATTAGAATTATCTGGAGTATTTGTCATAAGTAAGTCAAAAGTTAAATTTTAAAAGTTGATATTTGCTTAAAATATAGCTGGTATAGCAATTTTCATAAGGAGTAAGGTAAAAAATTCGTTTGTTGTGCAGGAGTAGGGAGTAGTACAGACGTTGCATACAACGTCCTTACATAGTAGTAATTCGAGAAACAGGGAATAGCAGTGAGACCCCGTGTCGGCGACAGATATACCTGGTAGCGCACTCGGTGTGAGAAAAGAAGAAAAACAACTGTACCTCAGTAACACTATAGATATTATATTTTTGTCTCTGTGTATCAAGATTGTAGGTAAATTTAACAGGACTTACACTAATTTGTTATCAAAACAAAAAATTAAATCTTTTTCCCTTGATTATAATTTAGACCACATTATTATCTTGTCTCTACTAACATAGACAAAACAATTGTCTATTCACATTAGGAAAAGTTATGCAAGTATTTGTTTTACTGTTTAATGCTAGAACTGAAAATGAAGGAATTCATACTATTCAGATTGGCGATCGTAATAAGGTATTGATGTTTGAGTCGGAGGATGATGCCACTCGGTTTGGTGTATTGCTAGAAGCTCAAGACTTTCCTTCTCCTACAGTGGAAGAACTTGACCAAGAAGAAATTATGGAATTCTGTAGGGGTGTAGATTATGAGTGGGAAGTTATACCAGCAGGTTCTTTGGAGATACCTCCAGACAATAATGTAGAAAATACTGATTGGCAACTAGATCCAGACGAAATTTCTGAAAAGACTGAAAACTCAGAGTCTGACTTAGATAGAATTAGGCGTCAACTAGAAGGTCTTTTATAGAACCCATTTGACAGCTATTTATTGAGATGGGGAGTAGGGGATATGGAAGCATTAAGGGTTCTATAGTTGTTTTGTACAAAACCAAGTTAAAATTTAAAAATCAAAAGTTTTTTTATCCTCCATGAGTAAAACCCTTAAATATAGCAGAGAACAGGCAACAGTGAGAAAAAAATCAGACTGTATTAGACTGATCGTCAGCAGATAGCGGTTTTCAATATAGATAGACTACAGTAGCAAAAGCATTTTTCTACTCCCTACTCCCTACTCCCTACTCCCTAAACAAAAAGATGGACAATTTACAGCCACGAGGTCATTTATTGACAGAACAGGTTAACCCCAATAGTCAGAACTTAGATAGGTTAAGCTCTTTAGAGTTGGTGGACTTATTTAATCAAGAGGACCAGCGAACTTTAGAGGCGATCGCTGCATCCCGTCTACAATTGGCTCAGGCAGTGGACATTACTACGGACGCTCTACGCCAAGGTGGCAGACTTTTTTATGTCGGTGCTGGTACAAGTGGTCGTTTGGGGGTATTAGATGCGGCTGAATGTCCTCCCACATTTTGTACGCCTCCGGATTTGGTACAAGGAATTATTGCTGGTGGTGCAGGTGCTTTAGTCCGTAGTTCCGAAGATTTGGAAGACCGCTTTGAAGATGGTAGTCAGGCGATCGCTTCACGCCATATTACAAATTTAGATGTGGTAGTCGGTATTACTGCTGGTGGTACAACTCCTTATGTTCATGGTGCTTTAGAAGCAGCAAAACAAAGGGGGGCAAAAACAATCTTTATTACTTGTATACCTGTAGAGCAATTTAGTGTTGAAGCAGATGTGGATATTCGATTGGTAGTTGGCCCAGAGTTATTGGCAGGTTCCACACGCTTAAAGGCAGGAACAGTGACAAAAATGGCTTTGAATATTTTATCAACGGGAGTAATGGTAGGACTGGGAAAGGTTTATGGTAATCGTATGGTTGACGTAGCAGTGAAAAATACTAAGTTACGCGATCGCGCTCTACGCATTATTGAGGATTTAACTGATTTAAGTAGGGATGAGGCCACAAAATTATTAAATAAAAGTAACGATTCAGTTAAATTGGCACTTTTTATGCATTGGAGTGGTTTAGAAAAAGAAGAAGGTGACAGGATTTTATCTGAATACCAAGGTAATCTCAGAGCGGCATTGCAAAAAGTAGGAAAAATAGAGAATTAGGATTGAAGGGGTGTGGGGAGTGTGGAGGGTATTGCATATTTAATCAGTTGTTTACCAGTTTTTAGCAGCTTTAACTTGTTCAGGAGTTAGATTTTTAGCTTCTGAACCACCTCTGTCAGATAAGCCAACTCAATTACCCTCCCAATTTAAGCTATTGCCTGACTCATAAGCAATCTTTTAACTATTTGTTGTATATAGTCATAATTTTTTAACATCTCAAACTCTACCCCGAAGAAAACTTCTTGAGTTGCTTGTGTTTTGTATTTACCAAACACCTCTTTAAGACGTTGCCTTTCTGTAATTTCAACCCCAGTTGCTAGAAGATAATTCACAGTAGCTAGTATTCCAAATGTAGTAATTACTGCAGTAACGGCAGCAGCAAGATCGATAACTCCTGTTGGAGGTATGAATGACTGTACAAACAAAAAAACATCAGGAACAATTGATTCAGATGCAAAATAAGGTAGTAAACTAATCGCAACTTTAGGATCGAGCAGTTTGCCATTGTAAAGGTAGTAAAGTGAAGCAATTGCAGAAGCCTGAGTTGCTACAATAAAAGCTGCACTTCCTGGGAGAAAAACTTGACCTGCAACAGCGACTAAAGCACTTACTATTATCTTAGTTGCATATAATTGTTTCTGATCCATCTGTCTGGCAAGTAAAAGGTCTTTTCCCTGTTCGTCCAAAAATATCTCTATGTCTCCTCTAAGCTGATCGACACCTCGTAAATCTAGGAGGACATCAGGTGCAGTTTCAGGATCATAACCAAATGCACAAACTGGATAGATTTTATCAATCTGAAGACCACTCTTCCATTGGTCTATAACACTTTCCAAAGCAGAGCGCCTAAGCTTATCCCACTCATCAATCTTGTTTAGAACTACAAATATAGAATTACACTTTCTTACACGAAGATCATCAAGGTGCTTTTTTTGGGCCTTATCTAAAGCACCAGTAACAACTAATACCCCCACATCAATGTTTTCTAGAAATTTTTTTGTAACTTTGCTATTTTTAACGTGGACATCATCAAGACCTGGTGAATCCATAAGTGTGACATGATCGTCTAGCTTCCAGGGTTCCCGCTTAGTCGTAACTCCTGCCTTAGCACCTACTTTGGCGATAGTATCTCCCCGCTCTTTCCTAAGCAAAGCATTAACTAATGAACTTTTACCGCAACTAACTTTTCCAATAAAAGCCATGTTTAATGTTTGAGAAAAATCTGGATATCCTTTTTCAGCCTGGATTTCTACCTCACTAAAAAAACTTTTTTCATTCCAAGCAGGATTATATGCAGTAGATATATTTTTTACCATGCCAACCTCGTTGAATTTGTATTGTTTAATACTATGTACAAAG
>NZ_JAAHGK010000750.1:0-3870 GCF_010672505.1 Okeania sp. SIO2B9
ACAGGAAATGATGGTTTTTTCTTGCGAGGGTAGCCTTCTTTCCTCTTCCCTCTTTCTTCTTCCTTCTTCCTTCTTCCTTCTTCCTTACCTTTGCTATACAAGACCGATGCTACCGGACATGATATCAGTAGACACCTCCTCCACGCATAGGGAGTAGGAAGCAGGGAGCAGGGAGAAAGAATTGATGAATAAGAGTGGAATAATTGATTTGATTTTTTATTATTGGGGATGTTTAGTAGGAATAGTCTATATATCATTTAGTTAGAGTCAAATCCTGTTTTTATTCAAATCGACATTTCTAGGTAAAGTCTTTTAAGCAGGGAAATTATTCATAGTATTCTTTTTGATATTTCATATTAACTAACTTTCAATTTTAAGCCAGATAATACAGCAGAAGGAAGAAGGCTGAAGTTGGAAAAATCTAACGTTGTCTGAGCTTTAATCTTTTGGTATCTCAGTTTCCTTTCCTTCAAAGTAAGCATTCACCTATTAACAGTTAGCTCTGATATTTTTAATAAATGAAGCAAGCATTCGCTTAAGCTATACTACATTTTCAACCAGAGAATTGAAGCACAAGAACGACGAGTTTTAGTTGTCAACTAAAGGTAATGAAGCTGATAGCTGACCGCTGTTTGCGCAGCATTTCGCAGGAAATGTTTACCCTTCAACTGTTATATTACTCTAATTTTTATCTTGATTCTCCATTACATTTTTGATGGAATTAGCAACAAACCTTTCTAAAATTGTGTCTCCAACAAAATTATAGTGGCAGCAAGCATCTCGATAAACTACTTCTTTTTCTTCATCAAAAATATTCACACCATTAAATATATTTACGTTGGCTTTTCGTAAGTTATTAATTTTAGAAAATAACATTGGGTAACCTTTTTTTACTCCTATTGAATAAGGATTTCCTTCAATAATTAGAACTTTTTCTGCCGGGCTAAAAACTCTTTCAGTCGGATAATATTGATTAGGTTGAATAAAATGAAAATACCATTTATTTCTCTCGGCTAAAATCTGATTCATTGTTAGTGATGATTCATACCAATTTTCTGCTATCTTCTCAAAAGCTACCTCATATTCTAATACTTCAGGCATCTTCTTCAAATGTACTAGACTGTCACTATCAAGGTTTTGAGAATTTCGAGCTATCTGTCGATCGTATTTAATAATCTCTTTTTGATAGCTTTCTAATAATCCTTTGACTTGCAAACTTCTCAAACTATGGCACGAAGCTAGTTGACAACTTTCTAACTTATTAATAGCAGTTGATAAATTCTGTTTCAGTTCGCTAATTTTAACAATTGCTTTCATTACAGACAAATCATCACTAGCTAACCTTGTTAAAGGTAAAATATGTTGTATGCTTGGTAGAGTTAATTCTATTTTTGCTTGATTATTTTGATGAGATAGAGCTACTTCATTAAAACCATCTATATTGATGACCATATCAAATTCTTGGCCGATAGAAAGAAAATAATTTAAAATCAATAATTGCTGTGGTTGTTTATAACCTCCCCCCGAAAAACATAGGATGATTATTTCTTTATCTACTAACTCAGGTATACTTTTTAAGTTATTGATAAATTCTTCATTACCTCTGGATTGATTAATGTTCAGACCAACGGCAAAATTATTCGCAACTGAACCGCCAAAAATACCAATAATAAATTGATTCTTATTACTTTTAACAAAAGGATAATTGTACTGAGAGACAAAACCATAATTATTAATTCTTATTCCCGACTCTTCATGGGTAAAACTTCCTGCTTTTAGCACATAGCCAAAAAACGGATGTATTCGCTCTAATATTGATTCATTATCTAAATTTGCACCCAGTCTAGTTCCAGTTTTTTCCAGGTCTTCTCTTACTTTGGAAATAGTACTTTCTCTCGTATAAAATAGTCGATTTTCCTGAAAATAATAAAAACCTAATGATACAATCTCTAATCCTATAAATCCTAAAACTAAGTTAATCGTAACTAGACTGAATCCTGTTTTGATTCCCTGCATCCATTTAAAATTTTTCATGGCATTGCTGAATTTTTATTTACCAAATAATTAAGGTTTATAGCAGAAGGAAGAAGAAAGAAGGAAGAAGGAAGAAGGCAGAAGGCAGAAGGCAGAAGGCAGAAGGAAAAATATTGCTTTGTCTGAGTTTTCAGCTTTTGATATGTCTTCACTTTTCCTTCCACTGCTATAAATCTTCTTACTTAAAGAAGAAATCCTATTCGCCAATCCCATCCATTTTCAAGAGAGAGCCAAAAATAATTTTTAATTATTAATTACAGCATATTCGGAGATCGATTTGGTACGGCCAACGGTAAAGATTTTTTGTTTGTTTCCTATTCTGTCTCCCCATCTTTCTTACTACCTATTCCCTAAAACCATAAACATAAGTACTTCGTGTCTGTAGAAAAATGCTATATTAATTTTTAAACTTACTGAAACTTTTTTCGATTACCAATAAAATTTTTTTTTCCAGCAAGTATTTTAATTTATGAAAAGCCAAAAAAAAGAATTATTTTGAGAAACAAAGTGCTTTGGTATAAAGCATCCTTAACAAATTCCTTGAAGAAGGCAGCTATTGCAGGATGGCGGAAATAACTGACCAGTTACAAAATCCTAAAACAATTACAAATCAAAAATGATTGACTGTCAGATGTGCGTCCTACATTCTGGAGGCGATGTGTGCTGTTTGCCCAGCATTGCGTAGGAAAGGCAGAAGGCAGAAGCTCTAATTACATCGGTATTCAAACCCAAACAATTTTAAGCATTCTGTAGACGGTGGGGTATTAAACCCACAAAAGAAAAGATAAATAAATTTATACCAATTCACTTTAAGGATGTCACAAATAGCTTCATTCCTTTAAGTGTCAAATAATTGCCTGAAACTACTGTATTGTCAAAATTTTTAGCCTATTAAATCTAACTTTTGACTTCTGACTTCCGTGAAACGATATTAGAGGGTTTCCCTTTTACCTTCTTTGCTTAATCGAGTAGTATATTGTTCACACAAATAATTTCCCATTATTTCCCCGACAAATTTATGACCTGCTATATTCCAATGACCTCCACAAGGAACCGCATTATCAAAACCATGCAAACATTTACCCGTTTTTTTCGCTTCATCCCAAATAGGTCCAGCTAAATTATACACTGGTATATTTTCCTCCTTACCAAAATTTTTTAACCGAATATCTGGATAAAATAAATTCGGTACATTCAAAGATTTTCTAAATCCATCACGCTTTTGAATATCTGGTAAAACTTGATAAGAATCACTGGCTGTTATTACCATAAAATCTGACCCTTTATCATATACTTCATCTCTCATTAGTTTAATTAAACCTTCAGTAACTTTCCAGGTTTCTTCCCAATCATAATTTGATTGTGGTTCCTTGTAAAAAGCTAGATTAATTTCACTATAATCTTTTTCAAACTGACGGCGTTTAGCATCAATATCCACCTTTCTAATTAGTTGTAAAATCCGATAATTTTGCACAGACCAAAATGGCAAAAAATCTACTATAGAAAAGTTATAACGATCTCTCTCCCAAAATTTTAAATCGCGGAATGACATATCTTCAACAAGTTGACCATTTTTATAGACAAAATAAGGTCTGAGATGATCGTGTTCTAAAGCGCGATAATTATTGCGGAGGTCATTACCAGCATAAAAAACTAATATTACTAAATCTGGTGCATAATCCCAAACATGATGTCTTAAAGTCATCAACTGTTGAGCTGTTCCATAACCCTGTACACCAAAATTCATTACCTCAACTTTCCGGTCTTTTAATACAGGACACTGTTGTAATCTTTGCTCTATAATTGCACCATAAGTATCCTCCAATTTGACATGAA
>NZ_JAAHGK010000751.1:0-3866 GCF_010672505.1 Okeania sp. SIO2B9
TACCATCAGAATTATACTGAACATAATTTAATACTTCTGTCATTGTGTCACCTTTAACAACGTGTTCGATTTTGTAACCTGAAGGGGTTAATTTAATATGCAAAACATTAACATCACCAAATAGGTTATGTAGATTACCCATTATTTCTTGATAAGCACCTCCAAGAAACATTGCTAGATAGTAAGGTTTAAAGATAGAAGCAATTTCTTTTGAGGAATTTTCTAATGTTTGACTTGCGAAATGTTCAGAATATTTCTCACTAACTTGAGTTTGAAGAGGATGTAATTCTAATAATGATTTGACATCTCGTAAATCGATAAATTTCTCAATTTTTCCATCACTATCGCAGGTAAGGTCAGCTAATATAGCTCTTTCTGTAGGTTCTTCATCTAACCTGTGAATAGGCATAATTGGAAATAATTGATTAATCGCCCAACTATCAGGAGCAGATTGAAAAACAGAAAGATTAATGTAATAAATAGATGCCATGATTTTTTCTAGTTCTTCTAAATCATCTGGAATATATTCAGAACCTTTTAATATCTCTTGAATTTTCTGAAAACATCCCCAATACAGTTGTTCTACTTTGGCGCGATCGCTAATACTCAGATATCCAAAATTAAATAGACTTATAGATTCTTCTTTGAATTGAATTGCATCGTGATATGCTTCCTGGTAATTATTTTTGTTAATAGATTGATAAGTTTCGTAGAGGTTTTGTAGAATTAAATGCTCTTCTTTTCCAACAATTTTAGGTTCTTCTTTTGGAACTTGACTAACTCCTAAAACATCAAAAATAAGAACTGATTGATGAGATGCAACAGCTCTGCCACTTTCACTAACTAATATTGGTGGTAATATATTTTTCTCTTCACAAGCTTCTTTAACTTCTGCCACAATATCATTGGCATAGTTCTGCATATCATAGTTTTTGGAAGCATAAAACTTACTTTTTGAGCCATCATAATCAACTGCCAAACCACCGCCGACATCTAAGTATTTCATATTAGCTCCTAGTTGAGCTAATTCAACATAAATTTGACTTGCTTCTCTAATAGCATCTTTAATTACACTAATTGAAGAAATTTGAGAACCGATATGAAAATGTAAGAGCTGCAAAGAATCTAAAATATCTGCATTTTTTAACTGATTAACAACTTGAATTATTTCCGGAATACCAAGACCAAATTTAGCGCGGTCGCCTGTAGTTCCTGCCCAACGACCGATACCTTTAGTGCTGAGTTTTACTCTAACTCCTACTACTGGTTTAATATTTAATTTTCGACTAGCTTCTATTACTAACTGTACTTCTTCTACCTGTTCAATCACAATTATTGGTGTTTTTCCTAATCTTTGAGCTAGCATTGCAGTCTCAATGTATTCTCGGTCTTTATAACCATTACAAATTATTAGTGAATCAGGAGTATTCAAAGTCGCGATCGCAATTAATAATTCAGGTTTTGAACCTGCTTCTAAACCAAATTTATGAGGCTTACCAAATTTAACAATTTCTTCTACTAATTGACGATTTTGATTACATTTTACTGGAAATACACCACGATAAATATTTTTATATTTATAACGAGCGATCGCCTTAGAAAAACAAGCATTTAAGCGCTCAATTCTATCTTCAAGGATATCGGAAAATCTAATAATTAAAGGCAATCCTATATTTCTTTGTTTAATAGATTCAATCAGTTCAAATAGGTCTATTGAACCTCCTAGATCGCCTTTAGGAGAAACTGTAATATGACCAGCAGAATTAATTGAAAAATAAGGATTACCCCAACCTTGAATTCTATATAATTTCTCACTATCTTCAATAGTCCATACTTTTTTTTGTTGAGAGTTTATCCGCTCGATTTCTGTTTTAGAAGTATTAGTTAATGATGTGTTATTTGAAATATCAGAAGTATTTTGATTTATAGTTGACTGTAAATCCATGATGTGTTTTACTTTTAATATACTAAGATTGCAATAATTGTAACTTAATTATCTGAATTTACAGGTAATTAAGCATCAGCGCTAGATATAGTAGCCAAAAACTATAGCACTATACTACAGGTAGTGTTTACTCTCATGCTAACCCATTGGAGACCTATTTAAAAAGAGATGGGGATATAGAGAGTATTTTTCAACAACGATTGACAACCAAAATCGTAAGCTATGGTGGGACAGTAGTGCTAGCTGACCAGTGGTTTCAATCATCCAAAACTTGTCATTATTGTGGTCGTATTAATCAAGAATTAAAGTTAAAAGACCGCACCGGGGAATTGTCCTCACTGTGGAATGAGAATAGACCGCGACTTGAATGCTGCACTGTTGTTATCTCAGTATGGGGAAATTAATCAATTTAATAGGGTAGGCTGTACCCGAATTTACGCTTGTGAACTGGAAGAGGGTGGCCTCCCAGGTTGAAGCAAGAAGCAAACATCTTTGACTGGCATTACCAGGTTTTACCGAGTTTTGCCGGAATTGTGTAGGTATTGTACAGCAGAGCGTCAAATCAGGTTAATCTGTATTGTGTATTCAGAAAATTTTTGAGGAGTATCAGTTTGGAACGCACCTTCATAGCTATTAAACCCGATGGTGTCCAAAGAGGACTTGTTGGCCAAATTATCAGTCGCTTTGAAACAAAAGGTTTTACCCTAGTTGGTCTAAAAATTATGAGTGTAAGTAAGGAACTAGCTGAAAAACACTATGAAGTTCATAAAGAAAGACCATTTTTTCCAAGCTTAATACAATTTATTACATCTGGCCCTGTAGTAGCAATGGTTTGGGAAGGTGAAGGGGTTGTGGCATCTGCGAGAAAAATTATTGGGGCAACTAATCCTTTGAGTGCTGAACCTGGTACAATTCGTGGTGATTATGGAATTAGTGTTGGCCGTAATCTAATACATGGTTCTGATGCGATTGAGACTGCTCAAACTGAAATTAGTCTTTGGTTTAAAGAGGAAGAGTTAGTATCATGGCAGCCAACTTTAACTCCTTGGATTGTTGAATAATATAGAGAAATAGAGAAAATTTTTCTTGTCTTAAATGTCTATGAGTTAGCTCCCTGATTTAGAGAGCTAACTTTTTCAATGCCATATTGAAATCTCAATAAATTTCAGCTTTATTTGCTCAATTTAGCAGGAATATTTGTCTGAAGAAATCCCTATCCTGTATAAATATAGAAATACTTAAAATATCAATTCTTAACTATTCTGAATAAACTATATATTTGGTTGATAATTCTAACTAATATAGCGACCTTAAATAGCCTTTGAATAAACGTTAGTCTGAGAAAATATATCTAAGTAGTCAAGCAAAATTAATTGTATATTTGACTCTCAGGTTCAAGTAGTTCTGTATCGTCATGGCAAATTAGGGCTGAAACACCTACTATACTAATTATCAATACTAATGACCACTTACCGAATATTAATAGTAGTTTAACTAATTTTATATTCTTGAAAATAATTTCTTTTTTGTCAACTTATGTTGACTTATATTAAGAATCTTATGAGATGTTTCAGGCAAGAGCAAACCCCGCAGCTAAATACATCAAATGCGTAGTGTAGAAAGAAGAAAAAAAATTAGTGTTTGTTTACAAGTTGTAAATTTGCCAATTACGGGTAAAATATGGAACATTAACTGCAAACTACAAATACAAACATTAGGAGTTTTGAACTATGCCTCTATCTGACACTCAAGTATTAGTTGCTCTAGTAATTGCTCTCATCCCAGGAATCTTAGCATTCCGACTCTCAACTGAGCTTTACAAATAAAATCTCGGTCAATTATCAAAATCTAAATTTGTCCTAACAGTTGCTTCTCAAGATACAGTAAAATTTTTGCTTTTTAGCAAAACTAAGTATGATAG
>NZ_JAAHGK010000752.1:0-3865 GCF_010672505.1 Okeania sp. SIO2B9
AACCTAACATAATTCCACCAACAATTCCCGAAAAAGCTGCGGGAATTAATACCCTAATAATAGTAGCCCAACGAGTAGCTCCTATACCCACAGAAGCTTGTCGTAGATCGGGAGGAAGACTAGCAAGAGAATCACGAGAAATTGCTGTAATAATAGGTAAAATCATTATCGATAAAACGATAGCTGCAGGGAACATTCCCGGACCCCCCGCACTTACACCTTTAGGAAGAGAAAAAATAAAAATCCAGCCTAAATAATTACCAAGAAAAGCCTCAATTGGTTTGAGTAAAGGAAGTAAAACATAAATACCCCATAAACCATAAACTACACTAGGAATAGCTGCTAATAATTCCACCATAAAAGTTAATGGAGTACTAATTTTTGGAGGCAAAAATCCTTCACTTAAAAATATCGCTGTACCTAAACCTAATGGAACTGCAATAAATAAGGCGAGGAATGAACTAATTAAAGTTCCTACAATCATTGGCCATGCGCCATAATCCCCCTTTCCATCATTAGCAACAGGATTCCAAACACTTTTAAATAGAAAGGTAAAGCCAAATTCATTAATAGCTGGTATTGCTTGCCAAGCTACTGTTAAAGCTATCAATATTAAAATAGCCGCAATACCCCAAGCAAAAACTTTAGTAACAGTAATAAAACCATCATCAAACTTTCTTTCTGTATTAGTCCGAGACCGACTATCTTCTTTAACTTTAGACTGTGCAACCATAAAATTTTTTACCGAATAATTAAGGTTTAAAGCCTCTCCTTTAAAGGAGAAACAATGAATTAATTTTCCTTTTATTCAATCCTCTTCCTTTTAGGGAGAGGTAATTATCAATTATCAATTATCCATTATCCATTATTGAAATCTATCTACCTCAAATAGGTATATACATTTTCAAGGAGTTATTGAGTCAACTTCAAAGATTTTATTAGGTTAATTTTGAGGTAATATTACCTCAAAATTAGTGCAATGAACTGAATTTATAATTCTGAATTATCTTTTTCTTTAGTGGGTCTAATACCATGCATGAAAAAAGAATGTTACGAATAATAAGTGTGATTAAAAGGCAGGTGCAGGAGATGTCCCTTTAACAGAAAAGAGAATTTATGACCTAAAAACTGGTATTGAAACCATTCCCGTGTGAATCAGTCCGACTGAGTTCCCCTCCTGGGAGGGGGAGGGGCGAGGGGTGGGTTGACTTCTCAGAAATACCCTAGCTATTTGTAGCAAACATTTATCAATTTGGTCTAATACCCCACCATCTATAGCGCTGTGCGCAGGCAACAGGCAACAGGCAACAGGCAACAGGGGGGATAAATTGCCTATAATATAAGACTTTTAGCTATTGGGCATCTCCTGCAATTTGTAAATATACCAGCGCTCATTGCTATACAACAATGCCAATGCGGTTGGTGGGGTGAGAATTCCCATCGACTCCATTCTCGGTCTTACTGTACGAGGGTTAACGTAGTTGTGCGCTCGCTAATGGCCATTCACCCATATAGCAAAAGGAAGAAGGCAGAAGCGGTGCGACCCCGCGTCGGCGACAGACGCAAGCGGTCAGACCCCGCGACGACGCCAGCTCGCTTGCGGAATGCTGACCAAGAGAGGGAATGCGCACCAAGAGAGGCAGAAGGAAAAATCTGGCTTTGTCTGAATTTTCAGCTTTATGATCTGTCCTCACCTTTCCTTAGACTGCTATACTACTTGTTAATCTGACGGCTTCTCTAACCGACTACTTCTTCAATGTGGCTATGTTTCAAGGATGATAGATGTAGAACACTTGCTCGAGCAGTTATAAAATCACATAATCATCTGTGGTTTCTCTAAGAGGTTGTTTGTAAATGAATTATGAAGTGTTTTTACCCCTGGCAAATTGGGTATTTCAGCCTATAAATCTGGGATAAATAACCAAGTTGTTACAGTTTAAAGGTCAATCATTGTATATTACAAAACTTTACAAACAGTCTCTAAGCAGATTTTAGATTATTCACCTAACACCTAACACCTAACACCTGATTCATTTGATGCTACTTGAGAGTCATGTTGTAATCTGGGTTAATTTTATCGGCAGTTTCTAAAACTTTTTGACGTACATTATTAGGTAGAGGAATATAACCTATTTCACCACTAATTTTTTGACCTTCATTTAAGCCAAATTCAATCATTTTTTCTATTCCCTGAGCTTTACCTGCATCATCATATTGACCATAAGCAAGCATCCAAGTATAAGTGACAATTGGATAAGAATTATCTCCTTCTGGATCGGTAATAAAAGCTCGTAGATTTTCAGGTAATACTACTGCTTCTAAAGTTGCAGTAGCTGATTCAGCAGTAGGTTCTATATACTTACCAGAACTATTTTCCAGGGAAGCCATATTTAGACCAGCACTCTTAGCAAAACCATACTCAACGTAACCTATTGCCCCCTCGCTTTGGCGAATTTGAGCAGTTACACCATCATTCTTCGCACCACCAATACCTACTGGCCATTGAACAGTTTTACCTTCTCCAACTTTCTCTTTCCATTCTGGACTAATAGCACTCAAATGTTTCGTGAAAACTCCAGTTGTACCACTACCATCAGAACGATATACAACCGTAATTGTTTGGTCCGGCAAAGTTATATCGGGATTAATTGCAGCTATCTTAGGGTCATTCCAATTAGTAATTTTACCCAACAATATGTCTACATAAACTTCCCTAGAAAGCTTCAGACCAGAAACATCAGGCAAATTGTAAGCTAATACAATACTACCAGCAGTCATCGGTAGCAAAATGACACCCCGACCAACTTGAGCAATTTCCTCATCTGTCATGGCCACATCACTAGCACCGAAATCTACTAATTCTTGAGTAAATCTCTCAACACCAGCTCCACTACCTACCGACTGATAATCTACCTGTAGGTTAGGGTCACTTTGACTCAGGTCTTGAAACCAACGTTGATAGATAGGTGCTGGAAAAGAAGCTCCTGCTCCAACGAGGTTTACTTGAGCACCTCCACCTGTACCGTCAGTGTCACCGCCACCACCGCAGGCAGCTAAACCAATTGTCAAAGCTACTGCAGAAATTCTTGCAGTAATACGAGTTATTCGAGCAAGATTAATAGCAAATTGCATAATTATTAGCTTTCTATACCTAGACACCAAAAATAATAAATGAAAGCTTAACCTATTTAGGTTAAAGATAGGTTAATAGTTCTTGATAGTTAATAATAATTAGACCTCTCCAGAAAAGAGGGAGTAGGGAGTAAGTAGTAGAGAGTAGGCGGAAATAATTGATGATTTATCTACGATAATTGATTTGATTTTTGATTATTGGAAGAGAGGGAATAGGGAGTAAACAGTAGGGGGAAATAATTGATGATTTATCTACGATAATTGATTTGATTTTTGATTATTGGAAAAGAGGAAGTAGGCAGTAGGATAATGCTTTGACCACTGTAGTCTATCTATATTGAAAACCGCTATACTATTAAGTTGTTATGGTAGTAGCTCATCAAGCCTAAATTAGCCATCAGTTTTTTTTCGCTCATCAGACAAATTAGACTTGTTTCTAATAGAGTTGTTTGGAAATAAAAAAATAAAATGCTCAAAGGCTTACTATATAAAGCTTTCATGATTTTAGGTTTAAAAACCACTATAAACCTTGATGGATAAGGGTTTTAGCCATTTTTTTTGCTTAATTCCCAACAACTCTAATATTAAATCCGTTTAATTTGGTATAAAAAAATGTTCTATCCCACATTCCGCACCACAAACATACTACAAGGGCATTTTTAACGAAGAATGCGGATTACAGCCTCTATTATTGATATTAATAGCCTGTGTAATATGTATTTTTACCTATGAT
>NZ_JAAHGK010000753.1:0-3862 GCF_010672505.1 Okeania sp. SIO2B9
GATAGGGTTATTTTTCAGGTATAGATAATTCTACTATGGTTAATATAACGGACAAAATTATGATGATACCAATAGTAAGATTGACTATTGGTAGTTGCAAAAAACGTTGTAGATAAGGCTGGAAATTGTGTTTTTTTAATAGGAATAAAAGACTAGAATTTGAATTAGTCATAAATCAATAGACATCTCCAGAAAAGAGGGAGCAGGGAGTAGGCAGTAGGCAGTAGGGGGAAATAATTGATAATTGCTGTGTGATAATTGATTTTATTTTTGATTTTTGGAGATGTTTAATATAGAAAAAAACACTTGTTAATATATTCTACTTATTAATACATTATTCGACTATATATAGTGCTTATCAAGTTACTGAGATACTGTTGTTTTTCTTCTTTTCTGTCTTGATGCGCATTCCCTGTGGTCTGTCTCCGACGCGGGGTCGCATCGTTATTCCCTGTTTCCCGCATTAATACTCATTACTTCCTGAAACAAGCGAATTTTGTATTTCACGGTTCTTGGGAATTGCTATATATGAATATTAAGCAACCATCAAAATTTTTATAACAGCAGTAGCTTGTTGATGTAATAAACCATGATTTTGATTTTCTAATTTTTATTTTTGGATAAAATTATTGGAGTAAAAATTAGAAAGCTTTTTGTGATATTTAGTCTCCTAGTTTTTGCTTAAAATTTGGATAGGTACTATGGTCGTTGATATTTACTATGGGACTTTCATCGCCTGTTGCTGTGATATTTTCATAGATTCCTTGGTCTCTTTTTACTAATTTACTAAATCCTTGACTTTTTAAATCGCTGATGCCTGTTTCTACTATTATTCTAGGGGCACTAATCATACGTTTAACAGGAGTGTCTTCTGGGGTGTCACCAAGGTCGCATTTAGCTAATTTACATAACTGGCCCCAAGTAGTAATATTTTCATTTATACTGTGCCAAACTTCTAGTTTTTGCTGATTAGTTGGACAAAAATAATCGTATACAGGCATAGTAATAGTTATTGCAGTAAAAGGCTTAGTTTTTAATTATAGATGATGTTAAAGTGTTTCCAGATGTTATAAACAGAAAATTAATTTTTTGAGAGATTATGAAGAATAGTGACCGTGAATCAAGAGAGTTTTTAGTAGGAATAAATTATAGCCTAATATCTACAACTCATCTATAAACACTATCTATATGTTATATCAATTTCAAAAAAGAATCCTACAAAAAAAAGACTGTAAATTAGGCATAAAAAGAACTTATCTAATCCTATAAGCAACCTATTTCGATTGCTTTTTCTTCTTTGATCTTTTCTATCATGGGTTTAATACCTTGCCTTGCGGAATAATTAAGGTTTAAAGCCTCTTCTTTAAAGGAGAAAAAAGAAAAAATTTTCCCTACCGCGTCAATGCTATCCTTTTCAAGGAGAGGTAATTGTTAATAATTAATAATTAATTATTAATTGTTGAAAGGGGGGTGCTTAAAATTGGTTGGGGTTATAAGATACGAAGTGACGTTTAGAAGAGATCCTGGTCTAATTTTCCCTCCTGCCTTCTGCCTTCTTCAAAATTTGTTTATTACTTCTTCCTTCTTCCCTCTTACTTCTTCCTTAGTCATAGATGTGAGGTTCTATACTTTTTGTCTAAGATTAATCTGGTAAATTAATTAAGCTTAATTATTATTTTCAAGAGTATTTATAAAGTTCTATCAAACTAATTTATTTTTTTGTGGCAATCCAGCTATTATAGTTGAAATCGATATTTGATGCTAATATAAAATCTATAATATACAGGAATCAAATAATGTTAAGGAGAATTAATTAATGAGTGATTTTAAAGTAACACCACAAAGCGAGCTAACTACCAGTCAAATGTTAGAGAGATACAATTTAGACGATGAAATAACTCTAAAACGTTGGGCACAATTACATGGTATTGACAATAATCGTGGTTACTACAATCCAGATGAAGTGGATCTAATAGATCATGTACATCATCATATTTATAATCTTGGCATGAGTATTATCGATTATCAAAGTTTTATAGATCGTCGTCAAATTCCAACACAAAAGTTTACTCAGGAAAATGGTGAAAATATGATGGAAAATAATATTTATACAAATGTAAGTAATTCGGCAAAAAAACATCAAGGAACAGAAAATTTTGTTTGTAATGATTATGATGCAATAAATAAGACTTCAGAGGAAATTAATAATGAAGAGTATGCAGCCATAGAGATGTTAAAAAAGCAGTATTCTGAGGCAATTGATTTAATGGGAGAAAAAATAGCTGACCATTTTATAGATGAATTAGATGTATCTGTAATGCGACATCTTATTAAGAAGGTAAAAGAGCGTCAAAGACTTAATGGTAAAGTTTCATCAAATCGTTTTCTGAAAACAATTAAAGCTGTTTTACAGCCTCAAAATGGTAATTTTCTTGTTCCTAAAGATAATGAGAATGAATCTAGTATTGAACTAGAACAAAATCATCGACTTGGTTAGTTAATTTGTTTAGCAATAGTTTACTGTTATGGGGGTGGGTTTTACATCAGAGTTTTTTGAGTTTAGATTGCATCTTTTGTTAAACCTAATACTCCTCATAAATAGTAGGAATAGAGTGTTATTCTGATCAAGATAGCAATCTTATTGAAGATAGCAATCTTCTTCAATTTGTGAAAGATTTTAGACTTTGAGGGAACTGAGAACAATCAAATTACTATGAATGATTTAGGATTCCTAAAAATAGTAATTGATTAGATAAAAGCTTAGACTCTGGCTTAATGCTTCCTTGGTTAGGGCTCCCAAACTTTAGTAAAATATCAAGGCTAAAATAGAAAAACTATAACTAGCTAGATACTGAATACTGATAATTTGATTTTGTATTGCTATGAATTATAAACTATAAAAAAAATGATTAAATCTTGGATGATAATTGGTGCGGTTACTTTCTTAATAGCATTCAGTAGTAGTATTTTTACGCCGTCTAGAGGTATCCAATGGTTTAGACATCTACAACGACCTAATTGGTTAACTTTTGAAAGAGCAATTCCTAGCATTTGGACGATAATTTTTATTTGTGGTGCTTGGTCTGCATATATTATCTGGGAACAGGAGCCAGGAACTAAAAAAACTTGGTTATTAATGGCATTATATTTATTGTTAGAAATTGTGACAATAGCCTATACACCTGTGATGTTTTGGATGCAAAATTTGAAGGTAGGAACAATTATTGGAGGAACGGGTTTTGTATTAAATCTGATACTAATTTTGACTGTCTGGCAAATTAATAGTTGGGCTGGAATATTATTATTACCTTATATATTTTGGAGTCCAATTGGTACTTATACTACTTGGGAAATGAATCGTATTAATTCTGAAAATCAGTAAGAGTAACTAATTTTTAGTGTTATATCAATGACGGCAAACTTTGCTGGGCTTAAATTTTTAACTACTATTTATTTATTGCTGAATTTATTGAAGTTAGTGGGGAGTATTTAATAGTTATGATGATGGTGATGGTGATTTTTTGACCTTGCCTGGATAGGATGAAATTTGTTCATTTTGTTGGTAGCGATCGCTCAAGAATGAAGGAATAAAATCAAGGCTAAATTATCGGAGGAATTTTTTGAGTAAAAATCATCAATAAGTAGTTGGATAGATAACGGTAATATCTCTGTTTGATGATTTGTTCTGACTAAATAAAGAACAAAAATATTTGGAGTTAATTCTCTTTTTTTTCAGCAAGGGTAGTTGAATTTCTTGAATTTAGTGGGGAGTATTTAATAGTTATGATGATGGTGAAGGTGATTTTTTGGCCTTAGCTAGGTAGGGTGAAATTTGTTCATTTTGTTGTTAGCGATCGCTCAA
>NZ_JAAHGK010000754.1:0-3860 GCF_010672505.1 Okeania sp. SIO2B9
TCTATACCTAAACCTTTTGAACTTTCCTGACTGCGACAAGCATCCAAAAGTAAAATCACATTATCTGCTCCACATCGCCTCAATCTTTCTGTCACAAAATAAAGGGAAATAGCAGTATCTTCTACTCCATCTGGATGAGGGTCAGCATCAGCAGGCATCAAATAATCTCGGTCTTTAAAACGCATTCCATGACCGCTATAAAAGAACCAAAAATTATCACCTGCGGATAAAAATTCCTTGTCAAATATTTCTCGTAAAAATCTTTTGAGTCTGCCGTAAGTAGGTTGGGAATTAAAAGTTTTACCTGCATAATTAATTGAGGGTGAATTATCAGTAAATAAATAAATATTCTCAAAACCTGCTTCATTGAGAAAATAATTCTGCATTAATTTAGCATCTCTCTGAGCATACTTAAGATTTGGCATACTATTGTAATTGTTAATCCCAATACAAATAGCCCAATTTTTTGCCATTCTTTAAGACCCCTTAAATTCTAATTACGGCTGAAAAGCTTATGTGTTTAAAATTTACAATTTTCTGTGGGAGAGAATAGAGATTACTTCCCATCCATCCTTACCCTCTACTCCTTTCTTAAAAACTAGGCATCCTGGAAGATGTCCTGCCCTAGCTTCATTCAAGTAAAAGGTCAAGTCAGAGTAATATGACCATTCTCCTTCTCTGTACCAACCTACTTCGTGACCAAACGCTTCCCATATTTTTTCATCGTAACTTTTTGTACCATCTAACATATTTTTATAAATTTTCTTCTGTACAGAAAAACCAAACTTACCATTGCTATATTTCACCCAAAGTTTGTCAATAGTTTGGAGGTCTGTAGTAGGAAAATTTTCAATCGACTCAGGTTTTAAATAAGTTGTTATTAAAATTTCTGGTAATACCCCGTCATCTAAATCTATGTCATCTAACCCGAATAAATTTTTCTGTTGTCTGGCGCATTTTAGCATTGCTCTAACTGTTTCTTCATCTGCCTGTTTCCACTCACCATTAGCTAGGAATTTGCGGAGTTTTGTATAGTCTACGTTTTTCTCAGAAAGTAACTTTATTTCATCGTTTTGAGGGCTAGTTTCAATAACTTCTGATTGAGGTTCTATAGGTTCTTCCATCTGCCAAATTCTTCTCAAAGCTTTTAAAGCTTTTTCATTAGCAGGAGACACTGCTAAAACGCGAGTCCATAAGTGTCTAGCTAATTCAATATTTTTCTCTACCTCGGCTTGATAAGCATCATTTTCTAGTGTGGCAATATCCCTCAAATTTGCCTGTTTTTCCAACAATATTAAATGATATTTAGTAGCAGGTTCAACAATAGCATAAGGAGTTTGCCGAGGCTTTCTAAATTGACTATTAATATCGGTAACTCGATAAGACAAACGATTATATAATCTTTCAACAGTGGCACAATTACCTTCACCTTGAATTCTTAAAGATTCTAATAAAGCATAAGTAAAAGCACCCTGTTTTATCCTTTCATCCTCAATTTCATAAGACCTTTCATTAGGACTACAAGAAGCAATTGTAATTACTCCTTTCTGTTTTTCTTCTCCTATACCCAAACCTTTTGAACTTTCCTGACTGCGACAAGCATCCAAAAGTAAAATCACATTATCTGCTCCACATCGCCTCAATCTTTCTATCACAAAATAAAGAGGAATAGCAGTATCTTCTACTCCATCTGGATAATTAGCTCCAGTATCTACTGGATCTTTCTCACCAGAGACTTTTGAAGCAGTTTCATCAGCAATAATCCAAATTTTCTTGTCTTCCATGATAATAATTAGGTCTAATTCTTAAAGTTTTGGTTATTTTTCAGTGGTTGCCCAGAGATAATCTCTATATTTTAACTTATTTTATTTTTAGATAAACTCTTGAGAGCTTACAAAGTTTTTTGAGACTGAATCTTGCCCCCCTAGCCCCCCAATTTTGGGGGGAACAAGAGTCAATTTGCTATCTTTAAGTCCCCCAATTTTGGGGGATTTAGGGGGCGCGTGATGTAGCAACTTTCAGAGGATATCTCAAAAAACTTTTGAGACTAAATTTTGCCCCCCTAGCGCCCCAACTTTGGGGGGGAACAAGAGTCAATTTGCTATCTTTAAGTCCCCCAATTTTGGGGGATTTAGGGGGCGCGTGATGTAGCAACTTTCAGAGGATATCTCAAAAGTTTTTTGAGACTGAAATTTGCCCCCCTAGCCCCCCAAAAGTTGGGAAAAAAAAGAGTCAATTTGCTATCTTTAAGTCCCCCAATTTTGGGGGATTTAGGGGGCTTGGAGTTTTGTAAATTTTTCCCTATTCAACTAACTCTATTCCACCACTTTTTTCTCCTCTTCATTCAAGCTAATTTTTGTCTCTTCATCAGACTTTTCTGCAGCTTTTGTCAATTCAAAAATTGGTGGTTCTAAATCAGGAATAGGTACTTCAAAACCAGGTGGTAAAGGTGGCAGTTGTGGTACACCAGAATCTAATTCTTTAGTTTGTTTCACCAATTCATTAATACTTATTTCCGGTACAGGTGGTATTTCAGTAACTTTCAACGCTGTCATCAAATTCACCAAAGCAAACTGAATATGAGTATCTGGGTTTTTCGCAACCCACCCATCCTTTGTTAACTGTCGCATTTCAAAATGTAAGTGCGGACCTGTAGACATTCCCGTACTTCCAACGCGACCGATAACTTCACCTTGTTTCACAACTTCCCCTGGTTTCACAAAAATTTCTGATAAGTGACCGTAGAGAGTTTCCAAAGATTTTTTCTGGTGGTCTAACACCACAGTTACACCATAACCTCCTAACCAGTCAGCGATCGCTACTTGACCTGCATAAGTTGCAACTACTGGGGTTCCTGTTGGCGCTCCTAAGTCTGTACCTGTGTGAAATTTCTTATAACCTAATATTGGATGTTGTCTCCAACCAAAAAATGAAGTTATCGGTGCGGGGATAGATAGAGGAAATATTATTCTAGTGTTACCATTTCCTGGTACTGCTGGCGGTCGCATGGTGCGGTTGTAATATGCTAAACCTGACTGAGTAATGGGGTTATCAAATAAACCCTGCACCTGAGCGGGTAAAACTGCAGCGACTTCTACTCCTTGTGACGACCCTGAGTAGTAACTTGGAGTGTAGGAAGTGCTGGAGTAATAACTGTTTTGACTGGAGGATGAACCAGAGTAGTAGCTAGTTTGACTATAACTAGAAGTGTCTGAATAATAATTGTTGTTGGAGGAGTAATAGTTACTTTTGGAGGATGAGTAATAGTTGTTATCGTAGGATGAGTCTTGATAGTTATTTTGAGAATAGTAACTTTGTTGAGTTTCCGCACTCCATGAATTGTTGGATGCTGTTTGAGCAGGAGCGCTCCAGTTATTAGTCTGAGCAGGAGCGCTCCAATTATTTGTTGCAGTTGTAGAACTCCAGTTATTAGTCTGAGTAGGGGCGCTCCAATTGTTATTTTCGGCAACAGCACCCCAATTTTTGTTAGTTGTTGGATATTGGGCGATATCACCTGTGGAACGTTCGGAGAAAACTACTGTGTTTGGTGCTTCATAACTTTCTGTTGCGCCAGTTTTGTATTCTGTATTATCTATATAAGCGTTGGTCGAACCGTCATAATAATAAAGTTTTTCAGGTTTTGGTAATGTTAGAGGTGGTAACTCCTGATATTTTGGTTGTTTTGATAGGTTGACTCCTGTATTCGTCGGAGGTGCGACATACAAATTTTTCGGCAGATAAATACCACTGTCTGGTTCCGGTTCTGGTTCTGGTTCGGGTTGGGAATAATAATATGGTTCAGGTTCGTAATAACTTGGCGCTGGTTGAGAATAATATGGTTCAGGTTCGTAATAACTTGG
>NZ_JAAHGK010000755.1:0-3853 GCF_010672505.1 Okeania sp. SIO2B9
TTTTAGTTTTAGATAAAAGCTTTACTAATTGAGCCATAATTTATACTTACTATAAAAGCTGGCTGAAACAGTCTATATTCATTTAAACCCCCTTATAAGAGCTGGGAGCTAATAGCTGTTTCGCAGCATTCCGCAGGAAATGCTTACATTTATTCTACAATTGAGCAATAACTTTTGAAGTCAGCATTGATATTATAAATTTAGTTTAGGGAAAAGGGAATATATGTAGAAATTTTTTGTAGTGGAAAAAAATGTAATCTTTTTCTATTTTAGAATTAGATATCTCTAATAAAATAGTAAACGTCGTAGGAAATAAGCCATAACTGCTACAGCACATATAATTCCTAGTTGTCCTGGTAAAGGAAAAATAGAATATCTATATATAGCTTCAAATAAAGATAATGACTCTACCTTTTTCCAGCCGAAAATACTGCTGATAATTAGATAAGTTAATCCAGTTGCATGAATACTTAACAAACCAAGTAAACAACTAAAAGTTAATGACTCTAGCTTGGGATATGCTTGAAAAGCTAAATTTCCACATATCCATGCCCCAGGAATAAAACCCAATAAATAACCAAAACTAGGTTCTCTCAAATAGCCTATACCACCGCCTTGACTAAAGACAGGTAATAAAGTTAGACCTAACAATATATAAGCAATTTGAGAAATAACAGCAGCATTTTTTCCACCCAAACAACCGACAAACAAAACAGCACCAACTTGGTAAGTTACTCCTAACGAAAAAGTTTTAACTTCTTGTTGTTCCCAAATCCAAGTTGGACTTGCAAAAGAGGCAGGTAAAAATGTCGCAGCAATTGTCAAGAGTAAACCTGTAATTGCCCAAAGTAATTGAACTGTAATTGTCACGACAATTAACAATTATTTCTTAAATATAGACTGTTATTCTACCACCTCAAACCTAATTAGTTGGAATAGGAGCTTCCCCACCTTTCAGTCCCAGAGATTCAAGCATGGCTTGGTCTCTTTCTGGAGGTTGACCAAGAGTTGTCAGATAATGGCCAATCAACATCGCATTAATACCAGCTTTAAGGCCTAAGTTTTGCAATTCTCCCATCACAGCTTCTCGGCCTCCAGCATAGCGAATAATTTGTTCTGGTAAAATCAGACGGAAAATAGCGATCGCCTTCAAAGCATCGTAGGGGTCTAACTTTGGCAACTCACCTAAAGGTGTACCTTCACGAGGGTTTAATAAATTTAAGGGTACAGACTCAACCTGCAACTCTCGCAAAGCCAAGGCCAAATCTATCCGGTCTTCCCAAGTTTCTCCCATACCAATAATACCTCCTGTGCAAGCCTGAATACCTGCTGCTTTGAGGTTTTTCACGGTTTCTACTCGGTCATTCCAGCTATGAGTAGTGACTATTTCGGGGTAAAACTGCTCGGAGGCTTCTAAATTATGGTTATAGCGAGTTACTCCCGCCTCTGCCAATGCTTGAGCTTGTTCTGGTGTTACTTCTCCCAAAGCACAACAAGGCTTAATATTAGTCTCAGCAATAATTTGCCTTACTGTATCTAGAATTTGCTCAAATTCTGTAGATTTGGGACTGTTATACTTAATACCTCTACCTTGAGAAACCAAGCAAAATCTTTTAGCTCCACCAGCTTCTGCTGCCTTTGCTTGAGCTAATATTTCTTCTGTAGATTTGAGGCCATAAATTGGAGAAGCTTCTCCTGGATGATGGACTGACTGGGAACAGAAGCTACAGTTTTCTGAACAGCCTCCTGATTTAACATTAATGATGCTACATAGGTCTACAACATTACCACAGCAAGCTTGACGGACTCTATCCGCAGCTTCACAAAGTAGTAGTATATCTTCTTGTCCTGCTATCTGGGTCAGGGTAATGGCCTCTTCTCGGTTCAGACGATACCCAGAAATAATTTGCTCGGCCAAGTTTTGCAACCATGTTTCTAGATGTTGTTTCTTATCTGACGAAGATAGGAAAGCTTTAGTGTTTGTTTGTGTATTAGTTGATGGGGGTGCTTGAACCACGGCTAGCCTTTTAATCGTAATAATTTCATCTAATGTCGTAGAATCTTAGCATTTTTTTCTACCGTTCTACATTATTAGCTTCAGTGCTACAAATTTCTTTACTAAATATATCTGTGAGGTAGACCTAATTCTTTATTATTTATCTTCTGTTCCCTGTTCCCTGTTCCCTAAAACCAAGGAATTATGTACCTCACGCTTTTTAGAAATTGCTATATTTAAAATTTGTTAACTTTTTCTTTACCTATTTTTCACCTGTTTTTTACCTATTCTTTACCTTTATATGTTCAACTTGCATTAACGTTATGTCTTGTGTTTAAAGTCAATATCACAATTTAATAGTTATGCCACCTAGTATCAATTTTAGTCAGATAATTCGTAATACTTCCAAAGTATCCTTAGTAGCCTTAACAATTGGTCTAGCTACTACAATTACTGGAATAAAATATGGCCTTGCTCAACAAAAAGTCTCCCTAGTTGGTGCTGGGGCATCTTTTCCAGCTCCCTTATATCAGCGTTGGTTTGCCGATATGAGAGATAGTCGTTCCGATGTTCAGGTAGATTATCAATCAGTTGGTAGTGGTGCTGGTGTGGAGAGATTTACTCAAGAATTGGTAGATTTTGGTGCTAGTGATGTGGCAATGAAAGATGATGAAATTGCCAAAGTGGGTAGGGGAGTAATGATGCTACCTATGACTGCAGGTAGCGTTGTCTTAGCTTACAATTTACCAGGTGTATCCGACCTAAAATTATCCAGGGAAGCTTATGTAGATATCCTTTTGGGTAAAATCACAAAGTGGAATGACCCCAAAATTGCTGGTGCTAATTCTGGTGTGAGTCTACCAGACCAAGCAATTACTGTAGTTCATCGTTCTGATGGTAGTGGAACTACAGGAGTTTTTACTAAGCATTTGAGTGCTATTAGTCCAGAGTGGAAACAGAAAGTAGGTGAAGGAAAAACTGTTCAGTGGCCTACAGGTGTAGGTGGTGCTAAAAATGATGGTGTGGCTGCTTTAATTCGTCAAACAGAGGGTGGCATAGGTTATGTAGAGTTTGGTTTTGCTAAGAATGCTGGTCTCCCTACTGCAGCTTTAGAAAATAAATCTGGCAGTTATATCAAAGCTTCTTTGGAATCTGCTAAGTCTACTCTGGCCGCAGTGAAATTACCAGGAAATCTCCGTGCTTTTATTAGCGATCCTGAAGGTGGTGGTTCTTACCCTATTGTTACTTACACTTGGATGCTGATTTATGGCCAATATGATGATGCAGCTAAAGCTCAGGGTATAGAAAAAATGATTGAGTATGGCTTAAATGAGGGTCAAAAGGTAAGTGCTGATTTAGGTTATATTCCACTTCCTGACAATGTTCGTCAGACAGTTGCATCAGCTGCTGATAAAATTAGCTCAGGCTACCAAATAAGTCTTAAGTAATTCTACACAGTAAAATTGAAAATACTTGGCACTTTATGCCTGAAATATCTCTTGGCAAGTAATTCCTAATTTTTCAATTATTTAACCCTTCTTGAGGATTTAGAGGGGTTTATTTTCCCTAAAATAAAATAAATAGTCGCACATCATAAAATCATATCAAATCTGGTAGCATTGGTGTAATTAGGGCTTGCTGATTAAATCTAAAAGTATTTACAGATAAAGGTTTTAGCCTTTTTGGGGCCTTTAAAAAGTGCCTGGTTTTCAGCTCTTCACGCTCAAAAAGGAGCGTATTTTAGGCTCATAGTTGGGCAGAACAATCTTGGGACAATTCTTATCTTACTCCTACCTCCTCGCTCCCGACCCTTTTCTCCTGTCTCCTGTCTCCTGTCTCCTGTCTCCTACCCTTACC
>NZ_JAAHGK010000756.1:0-3843 GCF_010672505.1 Okeania sp. SIO2B9
GTAGGGATATTTTGCCTGAAGTTGAGCGAAAGTTGTTGAAATCATAAATCCTTGAAAAACAATACTATAGGTATCCCAAGAAAAACGGGAATCATCTATTTTGAAATTCCCATCATTTATCAACCTAAAAAATTGTGCATAGAATTAGGTATCTGGTTGCGCAGCATTCCCTCATAAAAGGCTTTTTAAAATTAACAATTAATAATTACCTTTGCTTAAAAGGGATAGGATGAGCAAAAATATTTTTTGTTCTTATTTATTCTTCAAATAATAACCTTTAAACCTTAATTATTCAGTAATATCATGTCCTGATAATTAGTGATAAAAAACTTTCTCCTGTTCTTCCTCTTTATTCTTCTCTCCTGACTCCTGACCCCTGACTCCTGACTCCTCCCAAGTTCTTGACACTCTCAGAAAAATTATGAGATAATTGGAATAAGAATCAAACTATTATCTGAAAATTAATTATTCACAAAATCAGTTTAGGAGGTCTATGTTAAAATACGCAATTGTTGCTTTGATAACCCTGGAGTTAGTCTTGCTAAGTGCATTAGTTAAAGTGCCCGCTAATGCAAATATTAGAGACCCAGAAATTTTTACTTGGGATTATGCGTCTTTAAGTAATACTCAGGTTGTTTGTAAAAAGGTAGTCTTTCATCCTACAAATCGGTGGATACCAGAATCATCAGATATGGATCCTATAAATATTAATTCTGTAGTAGTAAATGATAGTTATTGTTCTAACTTAACTAAACCTGTTTAACATCATGTCCAGATGATTATTCTCATAAAAAACTGTAGGGGTATATTTATAGATCGAGAATGTTCTACTTAACAGAAATATTTATGCTTAAATCTACCCCTATCTCAGATATAGAAAAAAATCAGAGAACAAACTTAAAAAAATTGGAAAACCGGGTTTTTGGTGACATAAATCCGGTTTATCTATATGATGTTATAAAATTATGGTAAAGTTCTTATTGTAGATTATATGAGGTAAAAAAATATGAAATATCGTGTCACTCTTAATCGTAGGGATATAATAGTCGAAGCAGGAAGTAAAGAAGAGGCAGCCGAACAAGCAGCAGGTAAGATTCATCAAGGGGAAAAAATTAACAGGATTAAAGAGGTAGAGTCATCGGAATCTAAGTCTGGCTCTTGGTGGGAAATTTGGTTAGATTAAGTATTGAAGAAGCAAGAAGGAAAAAGGAAGAAGCAAGAATAAAAAAGGAAAAAGTGGATAGCGACAGTGTTCGACAAGCTACTTTGTGTCTACAAACCCCAAGCAATTGTAAACACCGTTTAGATAGCCGGGTATTAAACCCAAAAGAAAAAGATAAATTGACAATATAATAGGGTTTTGCATATTGATTAAGTACATTAACTAGACTACATTTTTGCTCTATATTAAGCCAAAAAATTAAAAGCTAATATCTTACTGCTAATGACTATAATTTAGGCATGAGGTTAAGAGATTTGAGAAAAATTTTATTTTTTCTATTACCCGATCGCCTCCCCCATTTTATAATTGAAATTTACTCTAAAAAGTTGTCATTTGATGGATAATTATACAGCAATAATCAATAATAGATTGAGGTTACTTAACATATATAAAATATCAAAAAAATGTTTCCTAATCATCAAAAAAATTACACAATTTAGCTTAAGTAATTATCATAAAATATCCTCTCTTTCCGGTCTAACAAAAAACTAATTATTAGAATGAAAATTAGCGGCAAACAACAACCTTTAGTTACTGTTTTTTTATTAACCTTGGTAAGTATAGCTTACTGTAGTTTACTGGTGAGTGAAGCAAAAAGTCAAACTCCTAAATTACTATCTCAAAACGAATATCCTCAAGATTTTACGGAGGTTTATCAAGCAAGTTGTAAAATTAATGCTGTGACAAAAGGATTATCAACAGAACAAGCTGAAACGCTATGTGATTGTACCCTGAATCAGTTTCAATCTAAATATACCTTAGAAAAATTTCAGAAATTAATGAACAAAGCAGCAAAGGAGGAAGCGCCAGAAGAATTAATAGAAGTTGGAGAGATTTGTGCTGAAGAGTTAATAAATTAGGTGATATATGTTCAACAATTAATAATTAATAATTAATAATTAATAATTACCTCTCCTTGAAAAGAAGAGGATTGATTCAAAGGAAAATTTTTCTTCTCTTGGTCGATTGGATATGGCGAGGAGACCCGTTCTTGCAGACCCGCTCCGAAGATCGCCATCCCTCAACCGCTTATTATCCCCTTAAAAGGGGAAGCTTTAAACCAAAATTTTTCGGTAATTCAAAAATTAATACTTACAGCATATTTCGGGCAAATGAGGTACAGGGTAAATGATGAAAATATTGTAGTGAGGCAATCTAGCCATCTTCGGGGTGTACCTCACGGGCAACGGGAAGCGCTGTATCTCTGGTGAAAATTATCAGAAAATTATTAAGATTGGCTAATAGGATTTTTGGCGTTGCTGATTTGAGATATGATATCATGTCCGGATAAGAGGGCGAGCAAAAATTTTCTCTTTCTTTATTCCCTCCTGACTCCTGACTCCTGACTCCTGACTCCTAAGTAATTTAAGATTAATATGGTACACTAATTCAGCAACGCTCAAAAATGAAACAATCTACAGCAAAAAATCTACGACAACGCTGGAATATTTCCAGAAGGGCGATCGCTAAACCATGGTTAACTATTTGTTTTTGGTTAAGTGTAGTAATAGCAGGTTTTTTTGCCTTTAGTAGTCTCAAATATGGCTTATTTCCAGAAGTCAGTTTTCCAGTGGTGGTAGTACAAGCAACAGCAAATTTTGACAATACTATCGAAACAGAAACGCAAATTACAACTCCCATCGAAAAAGCTGTTAAAATCCTCGAAACAAAAGGGATGTATGAATTACGCTCCTCAACATATCCAGGTCAAGCAGTTATCAACATAGCTTTTACTACCCTAAACAATTTAAAATCAGCAACAGCAGATGTGGAAACTGCTCTCAAACAAGTACCTCTCCCTCCAGAAACTAATTTAGACATAATCAGTCTTGACCTCAATGAGTCAGCAGCAATTAGCTACGCCATTGTCAGTGACAGTAAGACCCTCAAAGAATTAACTGCCATTGCTCAAAATCAAATTATCCCTACTATTTCAGAATTACCGGAAGTTTTAAAAGTCAACCTACTTGGAGATGCTTCCTTCAAACAAAAAGACACTGACACATCACTCCCTAACACTTTCCCAACTTTAGTCAGTTTCAATCATAAAAATGCCATAGCTTTCCAAGTAGTAAAACGTGCTGATGCCAATACTTTAGAAGCTGTAAGTAAAGTAGAAGCAACTGTAGCAAAAATGCAGTCTGAATTGCCAGAAATAAAACTCGCTTTAGCAGAAACTCAAGCAGACTATATTCAGGAAGCAACCCAAGCTACTATTGATGCTTTATTATTAGCAATTATTCTAGCAGTAGCAGTCATTTTTCCATTCTTGCGGAATTTTTCAGCCACCATAATTACAGCTTTAGCAATACCTATTTCTCTATTAGGTACTTGTATTATCATGGCAATATTTGGATTTAACCTAGAAACTATTACCCTCCTCGCCTTAGCAATAATAATTGGAATCGTTGTTGATGATGCTATTGTAGATGTGGAAAACATTGCCAGACATCTCGAAGCAGGAGAAACTCCCAGACAAGCGGCCATCAATGGTACTGATGAAATAGGGTTAACAGTTGTTGCTTCTACCTGCACTATTGCCGCAGTATTTCTCCCAGTCGCTTTTATGGGAGATACCCTTGGTCAATTTTTTCAACCCTTTGGTTTAACAGTTTCCGCCG
>NZ_JAAHGK010000757.1:0-3836 GCF_010672505.1 Okeania sp. SIO2B9
TGGCTTGAAATATCGAATATTCTGTTCTCTTGGTCGATATTTCAAGCCTCCTTATTGCAGAGATACTGATAACTGACTACCTAAAATACAATGCAAACCGAATTTAACTTTTTTCAGCACTGGTATCCTCTTTCACCTATTGAAGACCTAGATCCAGAAATCCCAGTTCCCGTCACTCTGCTGGGAATACGTTTAGTTATCTGGAAGCCAAGATATTCTGAGAATTACCAGGTATTTTTAGATGTTTGTCCTCACCGTCTAGCACCCTTAAGTGAGGGTCGTGTTGATGATAAAACTGGTAATTTAATGTGTAGTTATCATGGTTGGCAATTTGATTCTCAAGGTATCTGTACTCATATTCCCCAAGCTGAAAATCCTGAAATTATTGCCAAAAATCAAAGAAATTTCTGTGTAACTGCCTTACCAGTGCGTCAAGAAAATGATTTACTATGGGTTTGGCCTGATGCGAAAACAGCAGACTTAGCTGATACTACACCCTTACCATTATCACCACAAATAGATGCTGAGAAGGGTTTTGTGTGGTCTTCTTATGTCCGCGATCTGGAATATGATTGGGAAATTCTAGTAGAAAATGTGGCAGATCCGAGTCATGTTCCTTTTTCTCATCACGGGGTTCAGGGGAATAGAGAAAAAGCTGGACCAATAGTTATGGAAATTGTGGAATCTACTATTGATTTAATTGAAGTTTCTAGTCCTGGAAATTTGCCGACAAAAATTACTTTTGAACCACCTTGTCGTTTAGAGTATGAAATTAGTATTGGTGGCAGTGGAAAAAAAATAGGACTTGTTACTTATTGTTTGCCTGTATCCCCTGGTAAATCTAGAATTGTTGCTCAGTTTCCCAGGAATTTTGCTAAAACAATTCATCGACTGACACCACGTTGGTGGGAACATATTAAAACTCGGAATTTGGTTATTGATGGAGATATGGTTTTACTGAATCAGCAGGAACATTTACTGCAACAAAAACAATCAAGTGAAAGTTGGAAAACAGCTTATAATTTACCTACAAGTGCAGACCGTTTAGTCATTGAGTTTAGAAATTGGTTTGATAAATATTGTCATGGTAAATTACCTTGGAATGAAGTCGGAATTAGTGATTCTAATAATTATCTAATAAATAATAATCATGCCTCACTATTGGATCGTTATCAACAACATACTCAGCATTGTAGTAGTTGTCGGCAAGCATTGAAAAATCTACAAAGATTACAAATTTTCCTGATAACTTATTTCATAATTATTGTGTCTGGAGTTGCTATTTTTCCAGATGAGTTGCGTATCAAAGTCGGTTTACCTTTAGTAATTACTGCACTTTTAGGAATGGGAGTTTATGCTTGGTTGAAATTGTGGTTAATTCCTCAATTTTACTTTGTTGATTATATCCATGCTAAAAAATGAATTGCTTTCAAAAGTATGCAACAATCTGTGATAATAAGATACAAATATTAATTTAGATAGTCACTAAATAAGTCTGATAAATATCTTGCAAAATTACTCATTTTGTGATATTAAATGTTCTGAATTAAAATGGTTTCAAATAACTTCCACAGAGGAAATCTATGAATTCTGTCGCTCTTCCCAACAAGACCCCCTATCAAAACACTAAATCCCTCGATCTCAATCTCAATACTATTGAGGGAACTGTACCTGGGGACCAGATTTGGTTTGTACCGCGATCGCAATTGGATGGAGGAGCAGCAGTTGCCAAACACGTCGAGATTCCGCGCGAGTGCGTTCACTATCCATGCTACGAAGTAGAAGCTAGGATAATCGCAAATTATTTAATAGAAATATCTAGAAAAGAGGGAATAGGGAACAGGGATAAATAATTGACAATTTATAGATAATAATTGCTTTAATTTTTAATTTTTGGAGATGTCTATGAGTTCAACTAATATCATCAATTTAATTAACCTAAAAGCCAGGAATGAGAATTTTATTTTATTGAATAGAAAGTAGAGGATAAATAAGAATAAATTATCTAATAATTTATGATAAATTAAGAAAACTTTATCTGATGAGAAATAGGAGTTAAGTAAGTTCTGAACTGGTGTAGGAATGACCCGATATTAGTGCAAAAAAATACTCACTAAACCCTTACCACTTTCTCAGGTGAATCTCAGATTTTTCATAGACTATGTTAATATGGATACTGAATACTTTATAAGTGTAAGGTTGAACTAAATTAATTGGAGAAAATAATATTATGAAAAACATCAACAAAAAATTAGTTGTAGCTAGTGCAATAACTGGTGTCTTAGCTGTTGGTCTTACCACTTTTGGTAATAGTCAGGAAGCTCTTGCTGGCAAAGAAGGTATGGAAAAATGTGCTGGTATTGTTAAAGCTGGCATGAATGATTGTAATGCTAATGGCCATAGCTGTTCAGGTCAGTCAACAGTAAGTGGAGATCCTAACGAGTGGATTTATGTTCCAGAAGGTACTTGTGAAAAAATTGTTGGTGCAACTCTTAAGAAATAGACTCGCTACATATTAACTAAAAAGTTAAATTATTATTACAAAAATTGTTTGTGGTATTTTTTAATAAAGTTATGATTTGAGGTTAATAGAATTGAGAAGGGAAAAATATTTTATATAAAGTATCTCTTTCTTTATTTCTATCTCTCGTCAAATTAGCTTATAATTAAAAAATGCCATATTTTTTTATGGGTACATCTCAATGCAAGAATAAAGCCAAAAATTTATTGCTTTTAGGCAATAGGGAATAGGGAATAGGAAAAAAGTATTTTTACAAATATGAGATGCACTCAATTGGGGTTTGTAGATGTGGGGCGACAACTTTTCAGCCCAATCAACTTTTCCCGTTCTTCGGTTTTACCTTCTTCTTTCTTCCTTCTTCCTTTTTCCTTCTTCCTTATTTATTCTTAAATAAAAACAGTTTATGACAACCAAAATACAATCTCAAAAACTAGAATTTGATGTTAATCCAAAGTGGCAAAGCAAGGGATATTTACCCTGTATTCAGTCCTCCTCAATTCAAGGTTCAGGAATTGCTTTACGTTCGCTCCACTATCAATATATTCTGACTCAAAAACCGAAAGTAAATTGGTTTGAAGTTTTATCAGATAACTATTTATGTGCTGGTGGTTTACCACTATTTTATTTAGAAAAAATTCGTCAAGATTATCCTGTTACTTTACATGGAGTAGGAATGTCTTTGGGTTCAACAGACCCATTAGATTTAGATTATTTAACTCGCCTAAAAAATTTAGCAGCAAAAGTTGAACCAGATTTTATTTCTGACCATTTATCTTGGATATCTGTCAGTGGTCACTATCTTAACGATTTAATTCCGCTGGTTTATACAGAAAAGGTGATGGATTTTGTGGCATCGCGTATCCTACAAGTACAAGAATTTTTAGGTAGGCAAATTTTGATTGAAAATCCTTCTCCATATTTAACTTTTACAGATTCAACTATGTCGGAATGGGAGTTTATTGAGGGATTAGTAAAAAAAGCTGACTGTTACTTACTTCTGGATATAAATAATCTTTATGTTAATGCTATAAATAATGGAATTGACCCTCTAAAATATCTGGATGGCATCCCACCAACAAGGGTTAAACAAATTCATTTGGCAGGTTATGAAGAAAAGGAAAATTATCTATTAGATACTCACGGTTATCCTGTACATCCTCCAGTTTGGGAGTTGTATGAAGAAGCCTTGGTAAGGTTTGGTAGTGTACCTACTTTAATAGAATGGGATACAGATATTCCAAGTTTTGAAGTGTTAATGGCAGAAGCAAATAAAGCTGAAAAATTATTACAAAAGGTCAGTTGATTAATGGATAAT
>NZ_JAAHGK010000758.1:0-3826 GCF_010672505.1 Okeania sp. SIO2B9
AAGTTGATAGCTGATACCTGAGTGCTGAATCCTGAGAAACTTTTAATTCTGGAAAATATTTCCATGATTTTTTTCTCCTTTCAAAGTAATAAAAACTGATAGCTGAATGCTGAGTGCTAAATGCTTATCAGGTAAGAAAGCTGATAGCTGAGTGCTGAGTACTGAATGCTGAGAAACTTTTAATTCTGGGAAATATCTCAATTACTTTTTCCTCCTTTAAAGGTAATAAAGCTGAATCCTCACCGCTGAATGCTTAACCAATGGATAATTGATAATTATTTTGCTTGGGAATCTTTGTACAAAAAGTGAAAACTTTTATATTTTTATTATCTAAAAGAAATAGTTGATCTAGAAGGTTTAAAAATTAAATTCATTATCCATTATCCATTATCCATTATCCATTAATGAAGTCGCTTTATATAAAATATCTTGATGAGACCTTTCCGGTAAAGTCTGATTTATAGAATTAGATAATACTGTAACAGGTTCATATAATGGTCTTAAAAAAGAATCAATTGCTTTTCTATCTCCATAACGTACTTCTATCAACATAAACTTTGGTTGGTATTTATCAAAATCAATACCTTGCAACACATCTAATTCAAAACCTTCAACATCCAACGAAAACAAATCTATATTTTCAACTCCATACTTATCAAGAATTGCAGTTAGTGTCCTTACTCGTACATTAATTTCATAACTATGATTAATATTTTGAACTTGACAACCCGCTTTTAAATGAACCTTTTTTTCTTCCTCTGACTTCATAGCTCCATCAACAAAAGACATAAGATTACAATAGTACATTTTTATATAATCCTGACCATAATTAAAAGGAACCAAAGCATAATTTTCTACCGCTGACTTAGAGCGATTAATTCTACATTTTTCTGCTAACTCTGGTATTGCTTCTATCAAAACACCTTGCCAATTTTTGTACTTCTCAAAATATAAAGTATTACTTTGACTTATCCCATCATTCGCCCCAGCTTCAATAAAAAATCCATTTTCCCAAGTTAAGTAAGAAGCAAGTTTAAGATCTAGCTGATTCAAAGCATAAGATTTTCTCATTAAATCTGGTTTTATTTCTAATGCCTTTTGCTGATAAATCTTAGCCTCAAATAATCTACCTTGTTGCTGTAAAATATCACCAATACTCCAATATATACCTGCCGATTTTGGTTCAAGTGTAATAACTTCTTGATAGTAAGCGATCGCCTGTTATAGCTGACCTTTTTGGGAATAAATTTTGCCTAGTTTTGCATAAACTATTGCCAAGTTTGGTTGTAATTTTATTGCTTTGTTATAAGAACGAATAGATTTTTCAATTTGACCTTTAGAATAATAAAAATCCCCTAATCCCTGATAAGCTTCAGCAGCATAAGGTTGATTTTTAATAGCTTCGTAATAAGCCAAAATCTGATGATTTTGACTGTCTAGATTTTTATTTTTTCTTTTAGCTCTTGCTTCACCTTGACCCAAAGAAATACCCAAGCAAGACTGCTTTTGACTAGGTAATTTTAAATCCGATAAAAAATCATCACTTTGAAAAAAAATAGAAGTACAGCTTTTATATCTTTGACTAGGTACTAAACCATAAAAATCAATACGTTTAAATCCTTGATGATGAAGCAAAATTACTCCCCTATCATTTTCCTCTCTATCCGAATTATCAAATACTATCCAGCCATTTTTAGATAATTTTTCACCACATATTTCAGCACATTTAACTCGCTCAATTCCATCAATAATAATCACATCAAAATCACCATTCTCATAATTCTGAATTTCCTCAACATATCTTTGCCTATCTTCCCTCAAAACTAGCTTCACATTTTGAGGAATATAAGTTGAAACATTGACAAAATAATCAGGATTATGTTCTACAGAAACCACCTGCTTAACTCGGTCAGCGTACCAAAAAGTTGACTGTCCGCTCCCATATTCAAATACTCGAAAATCACTCTTTAACTTATCCTCAATAAATTCAATAGCAGGATAAGAATACCAAGGAAGAGGATGATAATTATAATCTATAGATTTTCCTTCTTTTAATGAATTGAGCCATCCTGAAGTTTCTAGATAGTTCAAATTAGTCATATTATTTGAGCATTAGTATTTGATATGATGATAATCGGACATTGCATAATTGCGGTAAGCATTTTCTACGGAATGCTACGCATTCAGCCGTCAGCTATCAGCTATCGCTTTTAATTTAAGATAAAAGCTTTATTAACATTAAACTTGACAAAATAGACAAGTTATGTGTAAGTGTTCCAGAGGCTTTTTCCTCAATCATCTAGAGTTCTCATATTGAAAAGTACATTCTTTTAAGAACTTAAGTTAAGTAATATTGCCAAAAATCTATACTCTTTCCCCCTTTTCCCCTGCTCCCCACAAGCTTTCCTTCCTTATAACCCACATTCCGCACTTCAATTTGTAACATGAAAATTAGTATAAAATCCGTAGCTTGCTTAGGTATTTATACTATAGAAGCCACCTTCATTTATCAGGAGTCAAATTATCAGTTAAATATAAAGCATAAATACTTATTGAATCATTGACTTCTATTGACCACCATAATTTACTTCTTATTTCTTACTTTTGACTTTTGATTTTTGACTTTTGACTTTAATCTACTGTGATATTATATTAGAAATCAGTTAACATAAGTTAATATACCTGGATCAAAAAATAGTCCCAATAGTATAAAAAGATAAGAAGGAGCAACCCCAGTGAATAATAAAAGGTGGAGAAATGCTGGCCTATATGCCCTATTAGCAATAGTAGTCATCGCCTTAGCAACAGCATTCTTCGATCAACAACCCCAAACCAGCGAAACCTGGAAATATAGTCAATTTATTCAGCAGGTAGAAACCAAAAACGTAGACAGAGTAAGCATCAGCGCCGACCGTACAGCAGCACGAGTCAAAGTCGCCGACGGTAGTATAGTCCGCGTTAACCTACCCAACGACCCAGACCTAATAAACATCCTCACCAAAAACAACGTAGACATTTCCGTACTCCCCCAAAGCGAAGAAGGTTTCTGGGTTAGAGCATTAAGTAGTTTATTCTTCCCCGTCCTATTATTAGTGGGACTATTTTTCCTACTACGTCGTGCCCAAAGTGGACCTGGTAGCCAAGCTATGAACTTTGGTAAATCCAAAGCAAGAGTCCAAATGGAACCCCAAACCCAAGTCACATTCGGCGATGTAGCAGGTATCGAACAAGCCAAACTAGAACTAACAGAAGTAGTAGACTTCCTCAAAAATGCTGATCGCTTCACAGCAGTAGGCGCAAAAATTCCCAAAGGAGTATTATTAGTAGGTCCTCCAGGAACAGGTAAAACCCTATTAGCAAAAGCTGTAGCTGGAGAAGCAGGAGTACCATTCTTCTCCATCTCCGGTTCTGAATTTGTAGAAATGTTTGTAGGTGTAGGTGCTTCCCGCGTCCGCGACCTATTTGAACAGGCAAAATCTAACGCTCCCTGTATCGTATTTATAGATGAAATTGATGCGGTGGGTCGTCAACGGGGTGCTGGTTTAGGTGGTGGTAATGATGAAAGAGAACAAACTCTCAACCAACTACTCACCGAAATGGATGGCTTTGAAGGTAATACAGGTATCATTATTATTGCGGCTACCAACCGTCCGGATGTTCTAGATGCTGCCCTACTCCGACCAGGTCGTTTTGACCGTCAAGTAGTAGTAGACCGTCCTGACTATGCAGGTCGTCTCGAAATTCTCAATGTTCATGCTCGTGGTAAGAGTCTCTCTAAAGATGTAGACCTAGAAAAAATTGCTCGTCGAACTCCTGGATTTACTGG
>NZ_JAAHGK010000759.1:0-3825 GCF_010672505.1 Okeania sp. SIO2B9
AGCTTTTCTATGTAAGGATTGTCTACTACCGGAATTTCTAAATCCATGATCGATTGATATCCTTCTTCCAAATACTCGGCTACAAATGGTACTTTTGGTACTGTTCCTACCTGATAGGAATGAATAACGCAACGGTTGACGAGAAAAGCTTGACCTATTTGTTTTGCAGTAGTATCAAATATTCTCTGTACATCTAAACTTTGGCGAATATCTTGAGTAATTTGTCCTAATAGAAGACTACGTTGTAATTGTTGTTGTAGCGCTAAGTGAATCAAATTTTGTTCAATTGCACTAGCGAGAACATTTGTCACTGACTGTAAAAAGTGAATATCATCAAGAGTGAAAGTATATTTTTTAGTAGCATAAGCAGCTAATATTCCTACTGATTGATGATTTCCCGGAATGATTAAACTGATACCACTGACAATACCTTGCTTTAACAAGTGTTTGAAGTCTGGATACTCTGAAATTTTAGTGTTGAGGTCTTCAATAATAACTGGTTTTTCCGCAGCTAAAGTGTGAGTAATAATAGAATCAAAAGCCTTAGTAACAACTGGTTGAGCGATTAAAGTTTTTGCTTTATTCATACTAGCTTTAATTTGCCAAGTTTGAGTATCTGATGAGTATTCCCAAATTTGACAATGGTCTAGTTTTAGAGTCTGACAAACTAGGGACACTGCTTCTGACATTAGCTCAAATAAAGAAATATTTTGTAAAGCACGTTGACCTAATTTTGCTAATGCTGCTGCTGCTGAAGCTTGAATAGCTAATTTTTGTTCTGCTTGTTTGCGTTCGTAAAGTGCAGCTTGCTGTTCGCTAATATCCCGCAAAATTATCGTAAATACAGTTTCATCTTTTAATTCTAATTGTGAAATTGATGCCTCTGCTGGAAATTCTGTACGATCTTTTCGCCTAGCAATAACTACAGCTAGTCTATGTTTTGTTTGATGATTTTTTACTTCTAGAGAGTTGTTGAATTTTGACTCTTGCCAAACAATTAATTTACCAAGTGATTGCCCCACAGCTTCCTGATTTGTATAACCAAATATTTTTTCTGCTCCTTGGTTAAACATTTGAATAATTCTATTTCTATCTACTGAAATAATTGCATCTTCCGCCATATCTAAAATACCTGCTAAACGAGCCTCAGATTTTTTTAAAGCTTCAGAAAATGCTATACGTTCATTGATTTCATTTTCTAGCTTTTGATTTAAAAGATTTAAATCTGCTGTTCGCTTGTGTACTCTAGCTTCCAAATTGGCATTCAGGAGGCATATTTTTTCTTCAGCTAAAATACGTTCTCTGATTTGTTTTTCTAGTTCCTCATTAGTTGCTTCTAGTTGTATTAAATCAGGTCTTTTTAAAAGTTTTCGAGCTAAACGAATTAAAAATATTATTGTGACAATAGCAACTATTACTGTAGTACCTTTAACTAACCCTAATAGACCATGATGAGGAGACTGTAGATTCCAAATTTTTTGACTGTAAGAAATACCACTAAAAATCATCAAAATTGCCAACATCCAAAAAGTTAAATTGAATGGCATATTTGGTCGTTTAATCAAACAGTAGGTAAGTATTAGTGCGATCAAATAATAGGCCAGTGCCATCAATAAATCTGATGTTAAATTAAATAACATTAACCTTGGTTGTAGTAGGTAATAAATTACATTCATCAGCAAGATACTCGAACTAATAGTTGTTAGAAATAACCATGACATATAATACCCCTCCTGATATACTAGATATTATTATTTAATCAAATCCTAAGCTGTAGTTGCAATTATAACTTTCTAAGTCATGCTGCGTACGGCGACAGCCGAAACGCAAATAGCCATCAGCAAACAGCTTTTTTATCTCCCTGATTTAAGTCTTTCTTTTAAGGCTAATTACTGTACTTCAGTCAACCAAGAAACACTATATAATTTTGATGACTGTCTAGAAAAAAATCTAAAATTAAGCCAAAATGCTTAGTACTCCAATCCAAATAGCAATTACTTTAGGAACTCGCCCCGAAGCTATAAAATTAGCACCAGTTATCCAACTTTTTCAAAGTTCTCCAGATTTTAAAACCCAGGTAATTTTAACTGGACAACATCGAGAAATGGTAAAACAGGTAATGAAATTATTTGAAATTAGTCCAGATCGGGATTTAGCAATTATGCAAACTCGGCAAACATTGACAGATATTATGTGTCGAAGTTTGCAAGGATTAGAAGCGTTATTTCTGCAACTGCAGCCTCAATTAGTATTAGTCCAGGGAGATACTAGCACCGCTTTTGCGGCTACCCTAGCTGCATTTTATCAAAAAATTCCTGTTGGTCACATAGAAGCAGGTTTACGAACCAATGATTTATTGAATCCCTATCCTGAAGAAGCAAACCGCCGTTTAATTTCTCAGATAGCTCAATTACATTTTGCTCCTACCAATTTAGCTGTAGAAAACTTGCACAAATCTGGAGTAGTAGGGGAAATTCATCAAACAGGAAATACGGTCATTGATGCTTTGTTAAAAGTAGCGAAAACTCAGCCTCAATGTTATATTTATGGTTTAGATTGGCACAAATACCGAGTAATATTAGCAACTGTTCATCGACGCGAAAATTGGGGAGAACCTTTGACAGAAATTGCTCAAGGATTTATCAAAATTTTAGACAAGTTTCCTGATACAGCTTTAGTTTTACCTCTTCATAAAAACCCTACAGTTAGAGAACCTTTAAAAGCTATTTTAGAAAGTCATCCCAGAGTTTTTTTAGAAGAACCTTTTGATTATAATCAATTAGTAGGAGCAATTCATAACTGTTATTTAGTATTAACTGATTCTGGTGGTTTACAAGAAGAAGCTCCGAGCTTAGGAAAGCCTGTTTTAGTATTACGAGAAACTACAGAAAGGCCGGAAGCAATCATGGCAGGAACTGCTAAACTTGTAGGTACTGATTCAACTAATATTATGGCTGCTACTGCGGAATTATTGAGTGATGCTGCTAAGTATGAAAAAATGGCAATGGCAATTAATCCTTTCGGTGACGGTCATGCCTCAGAAAGAATTATGAAGATTGTGAAAAGTTATTTTGGTTAAGCTATTTTTGCTCGGTTATATGTCTCTATCGCATTCTTTATTTGGCGTTGCGGAATAAATTTATGAGTTCACAGGAGTTAGGAGTTAGTAAATAGAAAGGAGTTTTTCGGTAACTAAATAGGAAGAAATAGGTATGATATCATTCAGGATAAGAGGGCGAGCAAAAAACTTTCTCCTTCTACTCGGAGTTTCTTATTCTTTCTTCCCTCCTGACTCAGTCCTCCTGACTTCCCCTCCTAGAAGAGGCGCGCGGGTGGGTTGACTCCTAAGTAATTAGAATTAATATCATACACGCGCTTCAGCAACGCCTAATATTGTAATATTTTTCTTAATGATGCTTAACTATAACTCCATTCTCAGCAAAGCATTTGCATCCTTAGTTTTATTGTAGTTAGCGATCGCTTGTTGAAGTTCTCTTTAGTTATAACAGTAGTAAGTCTAACTTTCTCAGTGTGGATGAACTTTATATCTTTGCTTCGACTGCTATACAGACTTTTCCCCCTAGAAAGTTAGAAGGTTAGGTCTTTTTTACTAATCATTTTAGCTCAGAGACTCTAGTAGAGCATTGACTTAATCAACGAATAACGATATAATACGTATTTAAGCATACTATTTAGACTGGCTGCGCTCACGCATACATGAAATCCATTAGAACCAAGCTCAAACTTAATAATAAACAGAAAACTTTGATGGCTCAACACGCGGGCTACTCTAGATGGTGCTATAACTGGGGTTTAAGTCTGTGA
>NZ_JAAHGK010000076.1:0-10996 GCF_010672505.1 Okeania sp. SIO2B9
CCATTCTCTGTCTACAGTCTTTTTAGCAGATGTGATCAACTGTTTTTGAAGTTCAGCATTAGTGGGCTTCTTTTCTTCTGATTTATACTTTTGTTGGCAGCAAGCTAGGCTATCGTTCCAGACGACGTTGGGTTTTATTCTTCAACCCAACTTACACCTACATCCTCATAACTTCTGACTTGCGCGTAGCGCCATATCACCCCTTCATAGATATCGCTGACGATCTTTCTACAGAATACTCTGATTCCATCAAATCTTCCATAACAGCAGTTTCAAATTTAATTGGCCTCAACTGCACCGCACAAGCTTTTAACTCTGGTTGCCCAGACTCAGGACAAACTTGAGGATGAGTCAAAGCATTTGCCTCTGCTTGATTTGCCCATAGTGCCCCCCAGTGCATCGGCACAAATACAGTGCCTGGAGTAATAGCTTTAGTCACTTTTGCTGGAAATCTTGCTGCACCTCGTCGCGATCGCACCTCTACCCAATCATTTTCCTCAATCTCTAACTTCTGAGCATCCTTCGGATGAATTTCTATAAAAGGCATCGGGTGCATTTTTCTAATTTTATCAATGCGTCCTGTGCGTGTTTGAGTATGCCAATGACCATATAAGCGCCCTGTTGTCAACACAAAAGGATAATCAAAATTTGGTGGTTCTGCTAAACCTTGAGAGTAAAATGTAGCAAACCGTGCCCTGCCATCAGAAGTATTAAATCGGAAATCAGTATACAGACGCTCCTGAGATACTCCACTACTATCAGGGCAAGGCCACTGAATCGGACCTTTTTCCCGTAATTGGTCGTAGGTAATATCAGTTTGGTCGCAAGGGCGATCGCGTGTCAACTCAAGAAATTCAGCTCTCACTGCTTCCGAGTCAGCAAAATCAAACTGATTTGTAAATCCTAAACGGCGACCCACCTCTGCAAAAATTTCCCAATCTGCTTTTGCTTCTCCCAGGGGTTCGCGGAATGCAGTACACAAAGTTACCATTCGCTCCGAGTTTGTCATTGTGCCTGTTTTTTCTCCCCACTGAGCAGCAGGTAACAACAGATGAGCATATTCCGCTGTTTCAGTAGGATAATAAGCATCCTGATAAACAGTAAAAGGCGATCGTAACAAAGCTGCCTTAGTCCGCTCTAAATCTGGCATACTCACCGCTGGATTAGTCGCTGCAATCCACAAACAACCTAATTCTTGACGTTCTAAAGCCGTAATCATCTCCCAAGCAGTACGACCAGGAACAGCAGAAATTTGCCCAGGAGTCAATCCCCATAACTTTTCCAAATCAGCCCGATGTTGGGGATTTTTCACCACCCGATAACCAGGCAAAATATGAGCCAATCCTCCTGCTTCCCTACCACCCATAGCATTAGGTTGACCAGTCAGTGAAAACGGTCCTGCACCCGGTTTACCAATATGACCTGTCATCAAATGCAAATTAATCAGAGTACGGACTTTTGCCGTCCCCTCAGAGGACTGATTCATCCCCATTGACCACAAAGATAACACTTGCTTTGACTGACTCCAATAACGAGCTGCCGTTTCCAAATCATCCAAACGAATACCGCAGTGGCGTGCAACTAGATCGGGTGGGGAGTGACGAATCACATCAGTGTATTCAGGAAAACCAGTCGTACATTCATCAATGAATGTAGGATCGATCGCTCCCCAACGCATGAGTAGATGAGCAATACCGTTAAGTAGATCGATATCCGTACCTGGTCGAATAGCCAAATGCAAATCTGCTACTTCTGCTGTTTTAGTACGACGGGGGTCTACCACGATCATTTTCACTTTCCTATTTTTCTTGTGGTAAACCCGCAGACGATTAAATACAATGGGGTGACATTCAGCTGTATTAGTACCGATTAAAAATGCACAGTCTGTTTTTTCTAAATCGTCGTAGCAACAGGGGGGACCGTCAGAACCAAAACTTTGAATATATCCCGATACTGCCGAAGACATACACAGACGAGAGTTAGCGTCAAAGTTATTAGTTCCCAGACATCCTTTGAGCAATTTCTGAGCTACATAATAATCCTCTGTTTGAAACTGACCAGACCCGTACATACAAATTGCATCTGGTCCTTGGGTGAAGCGTACAGTTTGAATCCGATTAATAATCCGATTAAAAGCTTCCTCCCAAGTAACGCGACGGAAGGGTTCATCTAGAGTATCACGCATCATTGGATATTTGAGGCGACTTTTATCCAATGATTCAGCAACAGTGGCACCTTTTACACAAACTTTGCCTTGACTTGAGGGATGAGAGCGATCGCCCCGCACTTGCCAAATGGGATTACCTTTGCTATCTCGATTTGTTGCTTTTCCAGGAATTGCTGGCGGTAATACATCTAAGCCACAGCCAACTCCACAATAAGGGCAAAGAGTTTTGGTAGGTTCCATAGTTTACTTTAAGAATAATTTTATTGGCAGACGAACAAGTTAAATTCAAGCGAATATCATTTACATTTGGATGTTAAATAATTTAATTTTGTATTCCAGCAGAAGTTATTCTGCTGCTAAACTTTCCCTGATTTTTTGCTATTTATAATTAATATAATATAATACTTAATATCAATATTTAAGTTTTATGATTGTGAATTTAATTTTTGTTTATTATTGAAGACTTTATGAAAAATTATCTGTCACATTGGATACGTTTTAATACAGTTTTAAAATCGTAGGTTTTGTCATTGAACAAAGAGTCACAAAACGTTTACCCTACCTAAATTTTTTCATTGATAAATTTTAGTAAAAACCTTTAGTAAAAACCAAAATTTACTAATTCAGGCTGAAATAATATTATATTCAGTTGAATACCGGTACTTTGATATTCTTTACAGCGAAAATGCCTTCAAAGTTAGTAGGGGCAAGGGAAATACGTTGATCTGGCTAAAAATGGCTCAAACCTAGATATATCAGGAAAAAGGTTTTTTCAATGTAAAACCTAGACTATATAAGGGTTTGATGCTGTTATTAACATATTTTTTGCCAAAGTACCGATACTTATACATAATTAGGAATAGGGAGCATTTTATATTATTTGTCCCCTCTGGGCAGGGTCAATTTATTGTCACACTTAGAAAAATTGATGGGGAGATGGGGAGATGGGGACCCACCCCTAACCCCTTCTAGGAGGGGAATTTGGGGATATGGGGAGATTCTTAATATTTGCACAATTAAATGTATTTCATATCCATATAAATATTCTCTGACGAGAATGAATTAATCCTGCCCCCCTCCAGGGGAGCTACGCTAATAGATAATTACTTATAATAAAGTTTTTGTTTGTAGTTGGGCTTGAGCCTGTGCAATACTTAATATGAGAGCTAGAGCAAAACTACGAACTTGATGATAACTGTTCTACCGTAAGCATAGCTCCCCCGAAGGGGGCACATGATATTAACAGAAAATCAGGACAAGAGTAGGAAAAGTAATAAACCTGCCACATTCCCTAATCAGCAGAGCTTAACTGCAACTAAACTAAATGAAATAAGTGGGCATTAGTCTTCAGCAAACATAGGAACAGATTCTAGATTCACTTTCTCTTCATCCTCTTCATCCTTATGGTGCTCGGCAAATGAACCCTCTGGCTCTTTCAAGAAGAAAGCACACAGGAACGCCACAATTATTGACATTACACCAAGAACTTCAAAGAAAATTCGATTACCAACAGCACCTTCAGGCAACAGACTAAAAGTAGTCAGATAAACCACCGCACCTACGTTACCATAAGCACCAACATTACCAGCAATTTGACCTGTAACTCGGCGCTTAATTAAAGGAACTATAGCAAAAGTAGAACCTTCAGCAGCTTGCACAAAGAAAGAACACATCATAGTAAGTAACACAGCAGCAGGTAGCCACCAACCTCCAGTTACACGACCAAATGTGAGATAACCAATTCCCATCCCTGCGGTCAATACCGTCATTGTCAACTTGCGACTACCAAGTTTGTCTGAAATTAAACCACCACCAGGACGAGATGCCAAGTTCATAAAAGCATAGCTAGCTGCTATCATCCCTGCCACAGCTTTATCCAAGCCAAAAGTATTTTCAAAGAAAGCAGGAAGCATAGAAACTACTGCTAACTCAGAACCAAAGTTAACAAAATAAGTAAGTTCTAAAATTGCTACTTGAGAAAACTGATAGCGGTCAGCAGGAGGATAACGCTTATCACCTGCCATCAACTCTTTATTAGCTGCCCAACAGTTATAAGTTTGGAAACCATACAAACCTAAGAGCAATAGCCAGACAATAGAAAGTTGACCTTGAGATAGGAAACCAACTTTACTCAATCGCCAAGCTAGTAAACAAAGAACTCCTGTTAAAGGAAGATTCATCAAAATTAGGAAGATAAAATCTTTCTGGGTTGTAACTTCTAAACCTGTGGCACGCTTAGGCTTTTTATACACCTTACCAGGAGGAGTATCTTGAACATTGAAGAAATAAAACGCACCATAAAGTGCAGCTATAATACCTGTCAGAGCGATCGATAACCGCCAGTTTAATATCTCACCGCCACTAAAAGTTAACACAGCAGCTACAGTAGGAAGGGTAAAAGCAGAAGCAGCAGAACCAAAGTTACCCCAACCACCATAAATACCTTCTGCCAAACCTATTTCTTTAGGGGGAAACCATTCAGCGACCATGCGGATACCAATAACGAAACCAGCACCAACAATACTCAGTGCCAAACGACTGATAACTAACTGGCTGAAATTCTGTGCAAGGGCAAAGCCTATACAGGGAATAGCTGCATACATTAGTAGCAGCGAATAGGTAATTCTTGGTCCGTATTTATCTAACAACATCCCGATGATAATTCGGGCAGGTACTGTTAGTGCAACGTTACAGATAGCAATAGTTCTGATTTGAGAAGTTTCTAAACCAAAGTCTGCTTTTAATGATGTTGCTAATGGGGCTAAGTTAAACCAAACAACAAATGATAGAAAAAAAGCAAACCAAGTTAAATGGAGTATACGGTAACGGCCCCGAAAAGACCAAAGTTCTGTTAACATATTTTGTTGAATTACAATTATTAAGGCTATATAAGGTTACAAACAAAGATTAATTTCGCTGACAAGTGTAACTAAAAATAATCTGAGGCAGTTATGAAATTTGTGAATTAAATTAGTACCAGAGTGAGGTGTTAGTTTAAAGCGAACAATTAAATTTTTTTCTGATAACATAGTAGGTTGGCAAAAATTATAATTTATGTATTTTGCAGATTTTTCAGCACTTTAGCATCAAAAAGTTTCTTACTTTCATCGCTATCAGTGTAATTTTTAGTTAGTAGTGAATTATATATAAATTTCTACCTAACACCTACTATGTATTACCTCAAACCAAAGACCTATTTGGTTAACCATTGGTTAACTTGAACTACACCATTGGGAGTTAGTAGCACTAAATATTCTGCTGTTGGTTTGTTCTCATCAATAATACTAGAGTTAGCCAATTTGGCTAGAGGAGTTTCCCCAATGTACTCGGAAGCTGCTTTATTTATATGTTCATACTTGGCAACCATTCCTGCAGAGTTAATTGTGACTCGATAGGCTAAATTTTCAGAAAAAGTTGGATATTGTTTCCAAGCTTGGTCGATCTGGTTGTACAGCATTGAGTTTAATTTCTCAAGAGTATTTGAGTCAGTAATAACTTTTGGTGCTGCTTGAGTTTCTGGAACTGCTGCCATAGCTACTTGAGTTTCTATGGATGAAGTTTCTACAACAGGTACTGTATTAACTGCTGAGACTGACTCGGTAGTATCAACCGCAGAAGCAACAACAGAAGTTGATGGAGCAATAGTAGGTTTTGATGTGGGTGTGTTGGCTATAATAGTAGGAGTATCAGTAGTGGATGTAGCAACTATTGTTTCTTCTGCTTCTTGTTCTTGTTGTTGAGCATATTCTGCTAGAGAACTCTGCCAACTATTGACATAAGAACCAGCAAATAGTGTTAACCCGACTACAGACAGAATTTTCAGACCTAGAGACTTTGCAGTTTCGGATGAATTGTTAGAAGCATTAACTGTAGTAGACATTGTTGAGATTCTCCTTAATTGTTATTGTGCTTTGAGTGTAATAAATAAATTTTGGCTGTGAGACTAAATTTGAGAAACGCTATTTAAGCTTCTCCGGTCTTTATTTGTAAGATTTCTGATAGACTTTTGAAACACCCTTGATTGAAAACTTACTTTGGTTTAGCACCAAAATTTTCAATTAGTAAATTTCGTAAAATAGGTTTGAGGTCTTCACAGGGAATACCTTTTTGAACGCAACTGCCTAGTTTAGCATCTTTGCCAACTGTGCCTCCCATGTACAGGTCAACACTATCAACCATTTTGCCATTTTTGCGCGCTTTAGTACCCATTAAACCAATATCTGCAACCTGTGGCTGTCCACAAGAGTTGGGGCAACCAGTCCAGTGAATGCGTACTGGTTTTGGGATGAACAGTTCAGCCTCAACTTCCTTTGCCACTGCTAGGGCGCGACTTTTGGTTTCAATCATAGCAAAGTTACAAAACTGTGCCCCTGTGCATGAAACTACAGCCCGAGTTAATGGTTGAGGATTAATGGAAAATTTTTCTAGGAGTGGTTCCCCAAGGAATGGTTCTATTCTAGACTCAGGAACATTAGGAATAATAACATTTTGTTCCACAGTCAGCCGAATTTCTCCATTGCCATAAACCTCAGCTAGCCGTGCTAGGTCAAACATATTGTCAGCATACAGCCTACCAACCGGAATGTGCAACCCAATATAATTTAATCCTGGTTGTTTTTGTTTGTAAACCCCGATGTGGTCGCGTTTTTCCCAGATAATTTCGTCTTTTGGAGCTTCTGTCTCTAGAATTTGCCCCATTTGTTGCTGAACTTTTGAGCGGAATTCATCTAAACCCCACTCATCTATCAGCCACATTAGCCTTGATTTTTGGCGATTTCCTCGGGAGCCATTATCGCGAAATACTTCTAGAATAGCTCGACAGATGGCAACAACTTGATTTGGTTCTACCCAAGCATTAAGGGGTATAGCTGCTGCACAACGTTTGGCCGAGAAAAAGCCACCAACTAGAACATTAAAGCCAAATTTATCGTTTTTGTAGGCAGGAACAAAAGCAATATCATTTATTTCCGCATGGACAGAATTATCACGGCATCCGGCGATCGCTATATTGAATTTCCGTGGTAAATTGGTAAATTCTGGGTTGCCTTTGCTGTTGCCAGTAATCATGTCTTGGACTTGCTGAACTAACTCGCGGGTATCGTAGAGTTCATCAGCATCTATTCCGGCCACTGGGGAACCTGTGATGTTGCGTACATTATCCATGCCTGATTGAACGGTGGTTAAACCTACTTGTTCAAATCGATGGAAGATGTCTGGGATATCTTCTATCCTAATTCCCCGCAGTTGCAAGTTTTGTCTGGTGGTGATGTCGGCGCTGCCGTCTTCGCCGTACCGTTGGACTATTTCTGCCAAGACTCCCATTTGTTGACTGGTGATGAATCCATTTGGCATCCGCATCCGCAACATAAATTTGCCTGGAGTTACTGGTCGGAAGAATACACCTAACCATTTTAGTCTGTGGTCGCGGTCAGTTTTATCTATTGCTTCCCAGCCAATATTGGCAAATTTTTCTAGTTCTGTTTTCACTGCCAGACCATCTTTTTCTGCTTTAAATTTCTCAAATTTATTTAGTTTTTGTTGGCGTTCTACTGTGCCAGTCATCTATAACTATCCTCATTGGTAGGCAATCTCATAAATTTTCGGAAAATTAACTGTAAGATGCTTGAATTGACCCAATTACTGATTTTTTTGAGCCGACAACTAGAAAATCAAAATGTTTAAAATTTCTGCATCTGTTGTCACCATCTCATGTCAAATTTTTATTAATTTGTTGCTGACTAATGTAAATGAGTTTCAATTAAATATTCGTATTATTTGTTACAAAATATATACTTTTATGAATTTTATGTATTATTTAAATGCATTTATTGCATTTTAGCTGAAAAAGAGATATAGGGATAAAGCCTACTAACTGTTCCATGTTTTTTGTGCTGTAATTCAAGGATGTGGGTCAGCTTAGAAATCTAGAAACTACAAGTCAGTCGTCATTATTAATCAGACAAACAGCGAAATAGCCAAATTGTAAATATACAGAACTTTTTAGGGTGCTCAAGCGCACTTTAATAACAGTGGAAGGAAAGAGCGCGGACATAAAATATCTTTACCCCCAATATCTCCTGGTTGCAACAGATTGCAAGAAAAAGAACAACGCTTCCGTCTAGCTTTTGACGATGCACCTATTGGTATGGATCTGGTATCACTAGATGGAAATTTTTTCGAGGTTAACCATGCTTTGTGCGAAATGATAGGTTACAGTGAAGCTGAATTGATCCAGTTAACTTTCCAAAAAATTACTTATCCTGACGATCTAGCTGTTGACCTTGCCTTTGTGCAGGAACTCTTAGAAGGAAAAAAAAGCAAATATAATATGGAGAAGCGCTATATTAGCAACGAAGGTCATATTGTCTGGATAATTTTGAGTGTTTCTCTAGCAAAAGATCCATCAGACGAACCTCTGTATTTTATTGCTAAAATTCAAAATATTACTCCCCGCAAGCAAAATGAAGCTCAACAGCAAAGACTAATTACTCAGCTAAAAATCAGTAACCAAGAACTAGAAGATTTTCCTTATGTAGCTTCCCACGACTTGCAGGAACCACTACGGAAAATTCAGACCTTTGGCGATCGCCTCAAAGCTAAATATGGGGAAGTGTTGGATGAAAAAGGGCTAGACTATCTATAAAGAATGCAGAGTTCTGCCAACAGGATGCAAATTCTAATTAGGGATTTATTAGACTTCTCACGCATTACGACCAAAGGGCAACCCTATGTACCTGTAACCCTTTCTCAAATATTAGAAGAAGTGTAACTGCCTAGCTAGTAGTAATAGAGGTGAGAAAAAAAGATACATCACCAAGTAAGGCCCTAGTAATAACTTCCAACAAATTCAAACTATGGTTAGAAGCAGTAGAAAGAAAAGAACGGATATTGGCAAATGAAACCGCAAAATCAAAGGAGCGAAAGCCACCTGAATTTTTCTGCTTACACTTGATCATAGGCAAATCACGCTCTGCTTGATGATTGGTAAAGGGAACATCCGGTTCTGTCAGAAACCGTAAAACATCACCCTGAAAATTAGAAAGACGCAACAATTAAGTTATCACCAACACCTCGTTTCACCCGTCCTCGATTACCTTTGCTAGTCAGGGGTGATTCAGAGCAATGAAAACTCAGCCCTCGTTTGATGATTTGCTCATACAATTGAGTCAGACGAGAAACTATATTTTTAGGAATACCCTTGGGATAGCGATGTTTGTAATTACAAGCTAAACGTAACAACTTGTTGATTGACTTAGCCCAAGATTCTTGCTCTATTTCTTCTAGAGCTTTGAGTTATCGAAGATGATAGCCATTACACAAAGCGTGATTAACATCTTGGAGTTGATCATACGGCTTCCAGTGGTCATGGACTACTACACCTTTGATATCAGCCAATATTTCTATGTCTTTACGTTTACCACCAACTCGATACCAGGTTTCTGTTTCAGTTGAAACCACGTGTAACCAATTGGTTTTTCCTCCAATCCTGAATCCCGTCTCGTCTAGATGTTTAACTGATGCTGCTTTGAGTTGGGATGCAATCTCACTGACTACAGGTTCTATGATTTTGGCAAGTGTTTTTGTTGTCTTGGCTATTGTCCCTGGTGTGATTCGACAACCAAACAAATCCCACAGCACTTCACTCAATCTGTCTTCGGGAACAAAATGTTGATGATTTAGATACGCTGCAACTGCTTTAATTCTTACTCCATACTGTACTGGTGCTGTCACAGATTCTGGAAAACTTCCTTGTATCTGTGCCCCACATTCTAGACATTCTTTCACTGCTACTCTGTGTTCTGTGACAATTATTTCTGGCTCTGGTATATCAAATACTTGTCCCTTGATGATTTTTTTGACGGCTACAACCCCCAGTTCACATCCACATCTCTGACATGACCATGGTGTTGGATGTTCTACTATTTCCTTTGGTTCTAATACTTGCTCTAATCTCTGCCCTGGATGACCTTTGTGTCCTGCTGATGGTCGCTTCCCTTTTTCTGTTAAACTTTTTGTCCGTATTTTACTTGACTTTTTGAGTCCATAACTTGATGGTGGCTTTGAACTTGTTTGACTATCTAACCCCAAACGCCTCTCTAGCTCTGCTATCCTTTCGGGCAGTGCCAGATGTTCTTTCTCTAGGCTCTTGATTTTTTGATCTTTTTCTTCTGGACTCATAGTTCAAAAATACCATATTTTTTCCCTCATGTGAATATTCCTTGCTTTCCTACCTGGGCAGTTACGAAGAAGTTATTGAGGACTTAGAGAACCGCATTGAACAAACAAAAGCTCAGGTGGAAATAGAAGAATTACTTACTATTCAGGCCGACTCGATACAAATGCGACAATTTTTCCAAAACTTAATTGGCAATTCACTTAGAATTTAATATACCAGAAAATCACCCCATTGTCAAGGTAGAAGCAATTTTACAGTCGGAAACTAATCAAGTTCAAATTATGGTATCCGACAATGGAATTGGTTTTGAGGAAAAATATTTATACCTTTCCAACGCCTGCATAGCAAGCAAAAATATCAAGGCACTGGTATAGGACTGGCAATATGTCGTAAAATAATAGAAATACACAATGGTAATATTACTGCTCGTAGTATCCCTAATCAAGGAACTACTTTTGTGATTACTTTGCCTATTGAACAAAGTTTAGATAAGCAAAATGAGCATATCTAAGTTGAATAAAACACCAGTACCAATTCTCATGGCTGAAGATGATGAGGACGATCGTCTCTTGGCAATGGAAGCTTTTGAGGAAAGTAAATTACTTAATAAATTATATATTGTTGAGGATGGGGAAGAATTATGAGATTTTTTA
>NZ_JAAHGK010000760.1:0-3821 GCF_010672505.1 Okeania sp. SIO2B9
CGTTCAGAAATTATGTTCAGTATGATGGCTTAAGTTTCAGCACGGATGTAAATACTTTATTTGCTGTTGGTGATTTAACTTATCGTAATGGTGTTACTTACTATGGTTTTAATGGAGACTTTCCTCTAGAGGTTGAACTGTCTTTTACTAATCCTTTCAACAATGCAGAAAGCTTCAACTACACCTTCAATATTTTCAATACTCCTAACATCTACAACGACCCAGTTTTAGATGGAGATATACTTCTTTTTACTGCTAATGGTCTGACAAATGATTCTTTTAACTTTGCTGGAGTAGATTACACGTTGAAATTAGCTGGTTTTTCTAGTGACGGTGGTAATACTTTTCTTGGTGTGTTTAATTCCCCAGAAGATTCAGTAGCAAATGCAATATTATATGCTGAAATTATCAAGGTTGATGTTCCCGAACCCACAACAATAATTGCTCTGGGTTTATTCGGTATTTACTTAACAGGTTCATTACACATCTCTAGAAAAGAGGCAACAGGCAACAGGCAACAGGCAACAGGATACATAATTGACAGTTTATAGATAAGAATTGCTTTTATTTTTGGAGATGTCTATGTTGTCGCTCAAGTGCAACGTCAGGAGGATATCAATCAATTGTTATTAGCAGTGTCAGTCTAGTAGGGTGTGAAGTTACACACCCTACAAAATTAATTATCTCTTCACCAACTTCTTACTCACCTTCCGCAACCGAACTGACTCAGGAGTAATCTCCACCAACTCATCCGGTCCGATATATTCCAAAGCTCGCTCCAAACTCATATCCACAGGCGTTTGCAACTGCACCAATTCATCCCCAGTTGCAGAACGATGGTTAGTCAACTGCTTAGTTTTGCACACATTCAAATCCAAATCTTGAGGACGGTTATGCTCCCCTACAATCATACCCTTATAAACCTTAGTACCAGGAGTAATGAAAAACACTCCACGGTCTTCAGCATTTTTCAACGCATAAAAAGTTGCCACACCTTCCTCAAATACAATAATCACCCCATTGCGTCGCGCCTCAATTTCACCAATAAACGGACGATAATCTAAGAAACTGTGGTTCATAATACCTTCCCCGCGAGTCAAACGCATAAACTCACCCCGGAAACCAATCAAACCACGAGCAGGAACAGAAAAATCTAACTGAGTACGACCATTTGTACCCACCTGCATATTCTGCATTTCACCTTTGCGTTGACCTATTCTTTCAATACAACCACCAACAGCATCTTCAGGAACATCCATTACTAAAAGTTCAAATGGTTCGCATGGTTGACCATTTACTTCTCGATAAATAACTTGAGGTTGGGAAACTTGAAACTCATAACCTTCTCGACGCATGGTTTCAATCAAAATACCTAAGTGTAGTTCCCCACGACCAGAAACAGAAAATTTCTCTGGAGAGTCAGTTTCCTCTACTCGCAATGCAACATTAGTTTCTAACTCTCGCATCAAGCGATCGCGCACTTGTCGAGAAGTTACAAATTTTCCTTCCTTACCAGCAAATGGAGAGTCATTTACAGAGAAAGTCATTTGCAGAGTAGGTTCATCTACTTTAATTAAAGGTAGTGCTTGAGGTTCGTTAGGACAAGTAATAGTTTCACCAATATTAGCATCACTAAATCCAGCAACTGCCACAAGATTACCAGCAGCAGCTTCTTCAATGTCAATGCGTGCCAAACCTTCAAATCCCATTAGTTTGGAAATTTTTGATTTGACAATACTCCCATCTTCTTTGACAATTGCTGCTTGTTGCCCAGACCTAATCACACCATTATGAATGCGACCTACAACTATTCTGCCCAAATATTCTGAATAGTCGAGAGTTGTTACCTGCAACTGTAGAGGTTTTTCAGGGTCTCCCACTGGTGGTGGGACATGGTCTAAAATAGCATCGAACAAACATTGCATATCTGTTGACTCTACATCCAGTTCTTTTTTGGCGTAACCTGCCAAACCAGAGGCAAATAAATATGGAAAATCACATTGATCGTCATCTGCTCCCAGTTCTATAAATAGGTCTAGAACTTTATCCACCGCAGCGTGGGGGTCAGCTCGGGGACGGTCAATTTTGTTAACAATAACTATTGGCCGTAATCCTTTTTCCAGAGCTTTTTTGAGGACGAAGCGAGTTTGAGGCATTGGGCCTTCATTAGCATCAACAATGAGCAAACAACCGTCCACCATACCAAGGACTCGTTCTACTTCTCCTCCAAAGTCAGCGTGACCGGGGGTATCAACAATATTAATTAGAGTATCCTTGTATCTTACGGCAGTATTTTTGGAAAGAATTGTAATCCCACGTTCCCTTTCCAAGTCGTTGGAGTCCATTACACAATCAGGAACCTCTTCCCCTTCGCGGAAGATACCGGATTGTTTGAGGAGTGAGTCAACTAGGGTTGTTTTGCCATGGTCAACGTGGGCGATGATGGCTACGTTGCGAATAGGAAGAGACATAAGAAGTTTTGATTACAACTATTAGTGTTAAGTTTATTTAACTATTGTACCTGACAGAAGACAAAGATGGGCTAAGTGTAATCTTCAAATTATTTTCAAGTCTCACTATTACTATTACTATATTGGTAATAATTTCATTAGCATTCATACTTACTTATTTTCATTTATAAGTATTTTCATATTAAGTATAAACTTTAGTTCACAAATAAAAAGTGATGTAATTTACTTTTGATAGCTTCTTTGAGTTGATAGTTATTTTTATACCTTTTATAGATAAAAATTGGCATCTAATCTAAATAGCAAGTTCATTTATTTATTCATTCCTTAAGCTTGTATTTTTTGCCAATAAATCTGATATTTAATTAAAGATTTATTTAAGATTTTCTACAATTTACTTCGCACAAAAAATCTGTTATAATTAATTGATTACACAATTACTTTTATTTGTTTGAGTGCTATCTATGGCTTTACCACCATCATTAGAACGTATTGTTAAAAAATTCCAACGGGCATCTTCTAATAAGTTGCGCTATGAACAACTGCTTTGGTACGCAAAAAAATTACCTGATTTTCCAGAAGCTGAAAAGATACCAGAAAACAAGGTTTATGGTTGCCAATCTCAGGTATATATTACTGCCAATTTAAATGATGGTAAGGTTTGGTATCAAGGTGATTCTGATGCTCAGTTAGTGAAGGGATTAGTGGCCTTATTAATTGAGGGAATTAATGGATTAACTCCTGAAGAAATTGAGCAAATCACTCCAGATTTTATTCAAGAAACAGGTTTAGCAGTAAGTTTGACTCCTTCCCGTGCTAATGGTTTTTATAATATTTTTCAAATGATGAAAAGTCAAGCTAATGTATATTCAAAATAACCTAGTTAAAGATTATCTAATAGACATCTTCATCAAATAGGAAATAGGGAAAAGTAATTGACAATTTCTTGATAAGAATTGATTTTATTTTTAATTTTTGGAGAGGTCTAATATATATAATTGAAAACACAAATAATTGACTTTTTTCTGAAAATATAGTACGTATGCTCTCCGTTCCCACAATATATTAACCGAGAATGGAACAAACCTGCACTTTGTATAGGATGCTATTAATGGGAGAGTAATTCCCATTGACTGAAAAAATGGGTCTCAAGCCTTACCCTTTGAGGACGACTTTTCTATTAATTTTTTAGCATTTTCAATTTCTGTTTCTGGTATAGAGTCTATCCACTCTTCAACAATTTGAGTTAAACTTTTGTCCTCCAAAGATGTGTCAACCTGCCCTGAATCTTTTCAACAACTTAGTTTGTTTGATTGATGGTCGGGGAGGATATTAACCAGACACTATACACTA
>NZ_JAAHGK010000761.1:0-3815 GCF_010672505.1 Okeania sp. SIO2B9
ACAACATTTCCATACGAAAGACGTTATCAATTTATCGATCTATTTTGTCAGTACAATCAAAATTTTGAATATTTTAAGAAACTTCCCATAGAACCTTATGTTAAGAATCATAAGGAACTTTCCTCAGAAGATTATATTTTGAGTAGCTCTAAGAATATTGAAGCAACACATAAAATCGTAGAGTATCTTGAATCACTACTGCCAATTTTTAATACAATAGACCTTCTGGAACACAAGCAATATCTAGAAAAAGAAATTAAGTATTTTGAGAAGTGGATTGAAGATGAAAAAAAGCGTAATTTTATAGAAGACTAATATCATATTCCCCCGGAGGGGGAGCTACACTAACGGACGAGTCAATTATAAATAAAATTTAAGAACTGACAGTACCAAATAAATACTGAAATTATCTTTACTTTTGTTCTTTTCGCTCAATCAAGAATTATTTTTTAAATGAAAATCTCCACAACTTCACCCCAGAGAATATATCAATCTTCTTCTTTAGTAATTTTAATAACATAAGGATAATATTTATTTCTTTGGTAAGAACCTACCCATATTTCATAAGTACCTGAAAACCATTGACCCATAATTCCAGGATTTTTTCCTTCAAAGTCATCATTACACCAACTACCCCCAGGACCTCTAATTACTAAAGTTGTATCTTCACTACTTTTAACTTCAAGTTTCAGGGATTGAAAAAAACCATTTAAAATTAATCTATGATCTGGTTTTCGATCAATAAAACCTACGCAAGGTCCAGTTACCGTGTCATTTCTGCCTGTTGTTTCTTTTGCAGATACAGGACCTCCACTTAATCCTCTAATAATCATTCGGTTTTGAGGAGATTTTGGATACAGATTTACATCTTCAAATATAGGTGTCAATTGTAAATCTTGGGATAAAACAGGACTGATTTTCTGTATCCCAGCTAATGAAAATAATACTACTAAAAATAATATTGTTTTTCTTCGTTTATTTTTATTCATTTAGAGTGCTGTTTTCGGATAAAGAAATTCAAAATAATGTAAGCATTCAGCAGTCAGCTATCAGCTATCAGCTTTATTAATTTTAGTGGAGAATTTAAGCTTGCTGTTCTTGTGCTTCAATTCTTTGTTTAAAAATGTCGCAGAAGTTAAGCAAATGCTTGCTTCATTTATTAAAAAGCTGTTTGCGTAGCATGATCTAGGAAGAGCTGACCGCGAATAGCTGTTTGCGCAGCATTCCACAGGAAATGCTTACAAAATAATTATTGCTCTGCTGATTAAATCTCAAAGCATTGATTGATATTAGCTAAAACTCTTTTTGGGTTGAAAAAAGTGCCAGATTTTCAGCCTAAAACCCTCAAAAATTTAGCATAAAAACCAGAATAATTGTATAAAAATCAAGGAACAAATATATATGAATACCTCCTATTTAAATTCTATTCCCCCTTCCTCCTAACTACTATCTACTCCCCTACTCCCCCACTCCCCTACTTCCCTACTCTTTAAAAAAGACTTTTTCAGCAAACCCTAATTATTGGGGGAATTTGAAACAAACATTTTTCTGGTTTACTTCGATTTTTAATTTCCCCCATGTTGTTTTCAGTATCTGAAACTATTAGAAGTTTAAGACTTTTTGCCCACAATTTCTGCTTTGATACCTTGAATTTTATCTAATAATTCTTGCCGATTAGATTTCCGCAGCAAATAACGGTAAACAAACCATACTGAATATCCCATACCTATCAACTCAAAGCTAATTGATAAAGTAGTAATTCCTTCTAAAACTTCTAGGAAACCAAGAATTAATCTGAAGATTAATATGATTAAGATCAGCGAACCAATTACTTTAAGCTGACGTTGATATGTTTGATAGAATTGACTAATGTAATCAGGAAAGTTAGCAAAAGTATTAATCAATTTTTCTTTAATCTTTTGTAGTCGATCACTCTCAACGGTTTCATTAGTTGTTGTGTCTACAGACTTTTGGTCATCCAAGGTTGAAGTTTCAACTTGAGCAGCAACTTGTTGTTCTACGGTTTCCGGTTTTGTAGTAAGAGTTGTTTCTGTTGATGCTTGCTTTTCTACAGCAGGTTTTACCGTTTTAGTTTCTCCCGCTTGGGTTGTCGGGACTGTAGGAGTTTCTGTTGATGCTTGCTTTTCTACAGCAAGTTTTACCGTTTTAGTTTCTCCCGCTTGGGTTGTCGGGACTGTAGGAGTTTCTGTTGATGTTTGTTTTTCTACAGTCGGTTTTACAGCTTTAGTTTCTCCCGCTTGGGTTGTCGGGACTGTAGGAGTTTCTGTTGATGTTTGTTTTTCTACAGTCGGTTTTACAGCTTTAGTTTCTCCCGCTTGGGTTGTCGGGACTGTAGGAGTTGCTGTTGGTTGCTTGTCTACAGTCGGTTTTACCGTAGTTGGAGTTGTGGGAACTTTGGGAGTTGCTGTTGCTTGCTTTTCTACAGCAGGTTTTACTGTTTTAGCTTCCCCACTCGGAGTTGCTGCTTGTGCTTTATCTGTAGTTGGTTTAACACTTTGAGACTCACCTTTGGGAGTCGTAGTTTGTTTCTGTTTCTCTACAGTAGGTTCAACAACTTGAGACTTACCCGTTGGAGTTGTTGCTTGTGCTTGATCTATAGTTGGTTTAACACTTTGAGACTCACCATCAAGAGTAACTGATGCTTTTATTTTCTGAGCTTGTTGTTTTGGTGGAACAGAAGTTTTTGAAGTTGCTGTTTTTATTTCAGCAAACCCTTTATTACTATTATCCGGAGCATCTACTTTTTTGCTTTCTTCAACCTGCTGACCTATAGCTTTTTTGAAGCGTAATATATCAAAACCCCTTTGATGCAAGAGTAACCATGACTGAATTAAATCTGGTCCTTGCATGGCACCAGTTAAAGACGCCCTTAGAGAGCGCATGACAATGCCTTTCTTAACTTTAACTGCCTGAGTCACCCTTTTAATAATTTTTTGTGCATCACCCACTCGCAGAGGTGCATCACTATCTATCCCCTCAATAATAGAATTAATAGATTTTACAGCATCTTCTTTCTGCATTTGTTCAGTTGCTTCTGCATCCAGTTCTACAGTGGGGGAGAAGAATAACTTACTCATTTCTACTGCATCTGTGAGGCGAGTCAAGCTAGGTCCAATCAATGCGGCCAATTGTTCTAACCAAGGGCGATCGCTCTGTGGGTCTACTTCATATCCTGCTTTTTGCCATACGGGAATTAATCTATCAGTCAGTTCTGCTACTGGTAAATTATGTAAATATTGACTATTTATCCAATCCAACTTATCCCAGTCAAACTTACCTCCCGCTTTATTCACTCTCTCAAAAGTGAAGTTTTGAGCTGCTTCTGTCAGGGTAAATATTTCTTGGGTTGAGTCTGGAGGCGTCCACCCAAGCAAACACATATAATTTGCTAGTGCTTCCGGGATAAAACCTAATTCTTTAAAATCAGAAATTGAAGTTACGCCATCCCGTTTTGACAGTTTGCGTCCTTCTTGATTAAGAATTAGAGGTGTATGAGCAAATTCTGGTACTTTTCCCTCTAGGGCTTCATAAAGTAATATTTGTTTAGCTGTATTAGCAATATGGTCTTCACCACGAATTACATGGGTAATTTCCATATCCATATCATCTACTACCACTGCCATATTGTAGAGGGGTTGTCCCACTGTCTTTACACTAGCAGCACGGGAGATGACCATATCTCCACCCAAGTCGCTGCCCTTCCAGGTTACTGTCCCTCTAACCAGGTCCTTCCAGTTAATTGTTCGGTCATCGTCAATTTTAAAACGAATTACTGGCTGTCTTCCTTCTGCTTC
>NZ_JAAHGK010000762.1:0-3814 GCF_010672505.1 Okeania sp. SIO2B9
TGGCAATTCATAAAATAGAAGCACTGCCAATAACAAATCAGTTTTGGTAAAATACCTGGCTGTTATTATCTTAAATTTGCGTCGTAATTGAAAAATAACTTCAGAATTAGAAGAGCAAGACAGAAAATTAATTACTCACTAACCGCTACTTCCAGCAGATAAAATTACTTCATAAAACTAGCGTAATCGATCCATATTCTCAACAGGGATCAGATTTTATATACTCAACTAAATTTGTATATCAAATGCTTAAAATTCTATTTTAATCATAATTTGAGTTGAATATTATCAAGATTTTGTAAAGATTTTCATAAAAAAAGTAAAGATTTCGTGAAGTTAAAAAATTATCTGAATTAAGTCTTTTATATATTTACACAGATATTATAAAATGATATAGTATATGTAGATAAGTAACTAAACCGTAAACAATACAACTGCAAAGTTAATAAAATCAACAGATATTTCTAACATTAAGTGTTAGTCCGTAAATTAAAAATTACGGTTAAACTGCTCAAAAAGGTTTACTACCTTAACTAAGAAATCATCTCAAGTTGTAACGGTCGATTTAAACTTTACAGGGTCATCTATTTCTGGGATAGCAATTGCGTTGAGCAGAACAGAGTTCTATTGCTTCCCAGAGTCGAGCTACTAATATTTATTACTCCCTGATAAAGTAGAAAAAGATGCCTAAAAAAGCCTATCTAAAATCTCACCTGAGTGAAATAGAAATCAAAACACGTTATCTCCAAACTAGAGATAGAGTAGAATCTCGGCGCTGGCACCTTTTGTGGTTAGTGTCTCAAAAGTGGACGATTAAAGAAGCAGCTAAAGCTTTGGGTCTTAACTATGATTATGCTAAAGATATAGTAAAAAATTACAATCAACAAGGACCAAATGCCATTTTGAATCGACGGAAAACCAGGAAATTTTATCCTTCTCATGCTTTACTGACACTAGAACAACAAGAACAATTACGCATAGCACTCAAAAATCCACCCACAGACCAAGAAACCTGGACTGGACCGAAAGTGGCAGAATGGATTGCGAAGACTATTGGACGCGATCGCGTTTCTCCCCAACGTGGATGGGAATATATGAAACGATGTAGTTCCAATTCTTAAATTTCCTGAATACACCAACGTTTAATCTTTTTACTCTATTACATAGTAGTGGCGTGTGACAGCTCAATTAATGATGCCGTCACACATTACTATATAGATAGTGCGTTATTTCATGTCCGTTTAATAGCGGTTCTTAGGTGCTAGATCATAGGTGTAAATTCAAGATAGAACACTGGAAACGGAGCATAAATTTTGGATATTCCTTTCTTTTCGCGCATCAATTTTGAGGAAAAATCATCTGAAGGAGTGTTGAATTTTTTGTATTATTTCTCCCCACATCTTCCCTCTTACCTCCTGACTCCTTGCTTTTTGTATTATTTCTCCCCACATCTTCCCTCTTACCTCCTGTCTCCTGTCTCCTGTTTCCTGTCTCCTGTCTCCTGTCTCCTGTCTCCTGACTCCTTGCTAAATTTATGAAGATACGATCAGGAGTTCTATATAATGTCTGTTTAATAGCGTTCAGGAAAAACTTTCTTATCCTCTTCCTTCTTCTTCCCTCCTGACTCCTGACTCCTGACTCCTGACTCCTTCATCAGCAACTTTCAATTCATCAATATTCCAAAAAGCTCCACCAATAGCAGAAAATTTTAAATTATCTACACGATCGCGAACTGCTTGCAATGAAAGAGGATTTACTAAAAAAAATATAGGTAACTGTTCCGCAACAATTTGCTGAAACTGACCGTAAATTTCTCGACGTTCATTCTCATCTACCGTCTGATATCCAGCAGTAAATAAACGGTCAATTTCTTGCTCCCAATTAGAAACTTGCCAATTTTGCATTAGTGTTTCCCCAGGTTTAGCACCAAGGTTAAATTGATGAAATGAACCATTACTTAACCAAAATAAAGAGAGTAAATTTGGCTCAAAATCTGCACCAGGAACACCAAAAGCTCCGACATAACATTCCCAATCTCTACGAAGTAATAGCTTTTCTAAAACAGTGTTGAAATTGAGTACCTGTAAATTAGCTTTAATCCCAATTTTACTTAAATCTTCTTTGACTTGAACTGCTGTATCTATCCTGAGTTTTTCTTCAGATTTTACTAAAATTGTAAATTCTACTCGGTTACCATCCTTGTCTAATAATTCATTTGCATTATTATATTGAAAACCAGCATCTAACAATAAATTTCTAGCTTTTTCAAGATTATAATTATAAACCTTTAATCCTGCTTCTGGAGATAAATAATAAGGACTTTGTACCCCCAGAGCAGAATGTTGTATTGCTCCTAAACCTCGATAAATATTATTATTTATCTGTTGACGGTCAATAGCATAAGCAACTGCCTGACGAAACGCCAAATTATTAAACCAACCAGACTTAATAGGATTTAAAAAAGGCTTACCTTCCGAATTTTTAGCTTGATTAAGATTAAAACCAACAAACTGATAGCCAAATTGAGGACCACCATTATAAATCTGATATTTTCCTCGTTTTTCTTCTCGTTTCAGTAATTGAAATGCTTCGGCATTTACTCGTAGAGTATCTAGTTCCCCAGAACGAAATCTGAGCAATTGATTATCGGTTGAAGGAATAATTTGGATAATAATTTCATCGAGATAAGGGAGTGAATTACCCATACCATCAGAACGCCAATAAAAGGGATTTTTTTGTAAAATAATTCTTTGAGAAGGTATGTAACCTCCAAGTTTAAATGCGCCATTACTAATGATTTTTTGTGGCTCTGTGTTTGTATCCCAGGTTGATAAAAATAGGGGTTTACCATCAGCATCAATTGATAAAACAGTATCTTGCAAAACATGAGCTGGTAAAACTTTCAATTTCTCTACATATCTGAGAAATGGGGCAAATGGTTCGGGCAAGATAAATTCTACTCTTTGTCGATCGAGTTTTTTTACAGAGGGAAAAGCACCATTACTACCAATTCTTAAAAAGTCTCTATAAACAGTAGGAATTTTTTTGTTTAGATAAATATCTTGGTAGGTAAAGACAACATCATCAGCAGTTAGAGGTTCCCCATCAGACCATTTTAATCCTGAGCGTAATGTAAAGATAATTCGTCTTTTATCTTCAGACAAAATCCAAGATTCTGCTAATGCTGGTTGTAACTCTCCAGTTAAACCATTTTCTGATAGTAATCCTTCGTAAATAAAATTAAAAATTCCGTATGGAGAACGAGATATTGGGTAGTTAAAAGTAGTTGGCGCACTAGGAAGAGCTAAAACTAATTTTGAATTATTATTAATTTGTGAATTTAATAAAATTGGGCGACAACCACTTATTAAAATCAATAAACAACATAATAAAAATCCAATTGAAGAATGTAGCACTCGAAAAATCATAAACTTAGGAATAATAAAATTAATTTTTTTGAACTTTCTTAGCTTTTGTTTGTAGTTGGGCTTGAGCTCTTACAATACTTATATTAAATACGTTATCCCAAATCTCACGCATTATTGCTACATCTCCTTGAGAGTAGGGAGTAGGGAGTAGGGAGTAGGGTGAAAAGAGATAAGATATCTTGGTTTAATGCCGATAATCGTTATAAACATTACTAAACGATTATTATTACTTAATAACTGAAGTTCATCGGAAGTATAGCATTATTTTTGGTAATTGGTATTAATATTTGCTACCAAAAATTGATAGGGAGACGGGAAGATTCGTAAGTAGCACAATTTTTTGTATTTCATATAAGTATTGTTGCTCAAGCAAAACTACGCAGTCA
>NZ_JAAHGK010000763.1:0-3812 GCF_010672505.1 Okeania sp. SIO2B9
TTGGATTAATTTCTCTTTGATTAACTAAATAATTCCAGACAATTTCTACATCTTGATAAATCTGTGCTTCACTAGGGAAATTCCCTTTACTTCGCCCATAACCACGATAATCTATCAATAAAACATCAAAACCTAATTTCTGAAATCTATAAGCTTGTTCAACATTCGCTCCAATATTAATACCATTACCATGCAAATATAACAGCACACCCTGAAAATTTGATACCTCAGAATTAGCAGGTATCCACCATCCATGTATTTGCTCTAACTTGCCTTTTTTCTTAGAAGCAGATAACCAAACATCTTCATAGGAAAGATTTACATCTTTCGGCGTTATTTTTATAACAGAACTAGGGAAAAACATAAATCGCTGCTGTAAAAATACCAAAAATATACAGACAGCAACATAAGCGATCGCTAAAACTATCCCAACAATTAAAATCAACTTTGCAACGAAAAAATAATCAAATTGCCACATAATAAAAATCGGCAGTTAGGTTTTGATTAACCAATAATTTTCTCAACACCTAACGCCTCATAAATAATAACTAAAAACCAACTTTCTAAAGGCGAGGCAGAAGTTTATACCAATCATTAGATTGTTCATAAACATGAGCAACTTCAAATAATAAAGCCTCCTTCAAAACATTACCAATTAATTGCATACCAATAGGTAAACCTTTTTCATCAAAACCACAAGGTAAACTCAAAGCAGGTAAACCAGCCAAATTAACTGGAATAGTCATTAAATCAGACAAATACATACTCAGTGGGTCATCAGTCTTTTCACCCGCCTTAAAAGCAGTAGTCGGAGCAGTGGGACAAGCCAAAATATCCACCTGAGCAAAAGCCTTATCAAAATCTTCCTTAATCAAAGTCCGGACTTTTTGAGCCTTAAGATAATAAGCATCATAATATCCAGCGGACAAAGCATAAGTACCAATCATAATTCGGCGCTTAACTTCCGTACCAAAACCCTCAGCACGAGTCTGAGCATACATTTCCAAAAGATTTTCCGACTTAGGAGCGCGGAAGCCATATTTCACCCCATCGTAACGAGCTAAATTTGCTGAAGCTTCCGATGGGGCAATAATATAATAAGTAGGCAAACCGTAGCGGAACCGAGGACAAGAAATTACCTGAATTTCCGCTCCCAACTCCTGTAACTGTTCCACTGCCTTAGTAAAAGCTTGATTAACAACTGAATCTAAACCCTCACCAAAAGTCTCCTTAATTAGACCAATTCTAATTTGCCCCTTTGGTCTTAAATTCGGTCTCAGGTTCCTAGTATAATTTGGGATAGACACATTAAGACTCGTAGAATCTTTAGGGTCATAACCAGCGATCGCCTGTAACAAAATCGCAGCATCTTCAACAGTCCTACCAAAAGGCCCTATTTGGTCTAAAGAAGAAGCAAAAGCCACCAACCCATAGCGAGAAACCAGACCATAAGTAGGCTTCATACCTACCACACCACAAAAAGATGCTGGTTGACGAATAGAACCACCAGTATCTGAACCCAATGCAACTACAGACTCTTGAGATGCCACTGCTGCGGCCGACCCCCCAGAAGAACCACCAGGCACTCGTTCCACATCCCACGGGTTAGCCGTAACTTGATAAGCAGAATTTTCCGTCGAACTACCCATGGCAAATTCATCTAGATTTGTCTTACCCAGAATAACTGCACCAGAATCTAAAAGTTTTTGAGTCACAGTCGATTCATAAGGAGGAATAAAATTTTCTAGAATCTTAGAACCACAAGTAGTAGGGATACCTCGGGTGCACATATTGTCCTTCACAGCGATGGGAATCCCTGCTAATTGTCCAATTTTCTCTCCTGCAGCAATTTGGGCATCCACCTGACGGGCCTGTTCTATGGCCTTTTCTGCCGTGACACAGATAAAGCTTTTCAACTTTGGCTCCAACTGGCTGATGCGTTTTAGGGCCTCTTGGGTAATTTCTACAGCAGAGCGTTCTTTACTTATTAGTTGTTGATGCAGCTCGCTAATGGATGCCATGCCTATACCATCATTCCTAAAGTTCAGCTATTAGATTATAGGGTTAATTGAATTAACTATAAATAATTAACTATCAAAAATTCCTATGGCAGGAAACAGGCAACAGGCAACAGTCGGAAAAATATTCCCCTGTCTCAAGAGCTTTATCATTACTATGTCCGCGCCCTGTCTATTGCTATACATAGCACTGCGCAAATAGGTTAGGGCAATTATAAACACTCATGCCGAGGGTCATTATGACTTTTGACTTTTAAATTTTAACTTTTGACTTTTGACTTAATCTATATATTCCAAGGTAGATTTTATCCGGAGATTGGCACATAGAGGTAGATAAGATTAAAAACTTCCATAATTTCCGAATAGGAGGTATGCCAGCAAAAGCTAGTTTGAAACCACATCTTACGGTAGAGGAATTGAAAATTCGCTACCGACAAGCTCCAGATACCATCGAATCTCGTCGGTGGCATCTCCTGCTTCTAATTGCTCAACAATGGTCTATTAAAAAAGCATCTCAAGTTGTGGGACTTAACTACGATTATGCTAAGGAAATTGTTGGGCGCTACAATAGGGAAGGGCCTGAATCTGTGAAAAATCGCAGTAAAGACCGTCAACCACCACCTGCTAAATCTTTGTTGACACCAGCTCAACAGCAGGAACTTTCAGAGGCTTTACAAGGGCCTGCTCCTGATGGTCAAGCATGGTCTGGTCCAAAAGTAGCCCGTTGGATTGCTCAGAAAACTGGTCGCGACCATGTCTGGCCTCAACGAGGTTGGGATTACTTAAAACGACTAGGCATTGACTGGAAAAAAAAGTAGAAAAATGTTGGATCTTATCTTAAATGGGATTTTGAATTGGAGAAATTGTTCTTTACAGGAATTTTAGATTTTTATCCTGCATTGCAGTGCTATTTAAGTTGTAAGGTTAAGTTGTAAGGAAAATATTTTGGAATTAAGAGAATTAAGAAACAAGGGTGCAGTTTCTGTTGTGTTAGGGACGAATATTAAGGACTGAGGTATGGCTAAGAAACCTCACTGTACCTAAATTCGGCAACAAATGCTTACATTAAAAGCTTTTCCGGAGCAAGAGCGAAAATCTTGATAAATTGAATGAAGGTTGTTGAGGCTATAAGTAATAAATAATGCTTGATATTATCAATTATTTATCTTTTCTGTGGCGGGTTTAATAACCCACTGTCAACGACGGGGATGCTTAAAATTGTTTGGGGTTTGTAGACACAAACGTAGCTTGTCGAAGACTATTCATAAGCAATTTTCTCTTATGCCTTCTACCTTCTTCAATGGCAATAACCTACAACATAAATATCCCAAGATTTCGTTGTTATGAAAATCAATATTTGTACAAAAATATGTTTAGTATTTGCTTTCTGTTTAGGGATTAATTTAACTATCAATAATCCCGCTTATGCTAGACCAAAATCTAGATTGCTTTGTGAAATTAAAGAAGAACTATGTCAAAGAAAGGAACAGAATGTATGTACAGAAAAAGAAAGCTGTTCTGAAAAAACAAAGCCAGTAGTCAAAGAAGTTTCACCCATAATTCGACCTAATAAATTTTATTGTGACCGGGGTAAAAATGGTATCCCAACTACTTTTGTCAAAACACCACAAGGTACTTATACAGTTATTCGTTGGGTTTCTAATTATTGGGACTTACACAACTTAACTGGCCAAATTAGACTATAATGCTTGTAAATCAATAATTTTACGTCGAAGCGATCGCAAGGAACGAAAGAAACAACCCCTACTGCAATGCCCCCTTGCTTTGAAAGGT
>NZ_JAAHGK010000764.1:0-3812 GCF_010672505.1 Okeania sp. SIO2B9
TTAAAATACAGGTAATATTACTTCCACTGATCCTCAAGGAAGTGGCAATATTAATCTGACCACTGAAGTAGGTAAAATTAATACAGGTGAAGTCTTTACAGATACAGGAAAAATTAATCTTAATCAACCAAACAATAATATTAGTTCAGTAGTAGAAAATAATCCGATTTCTATAACTCCCAGTTCCACACCTTCAACTACTGCTACCGGATTTGATATCAATATTTAATCTCCTCATCCCCCTATATCCCTAGCTCCCCATTTCCCCATCCCCCGCTCTCCAAGACAAAACTCCACAACCTATGAGCCATTTCTAATTTACTACAAGACGGAAGATCTCGCCGACGACCTTCAGCATCCAGAAAAATTCCTTGATTTGTATCACTACCAAAACCAGCTTCCTCTCGGTCAATAGGGTTAGCAACAATAGCATCTAAATTTTTAACCTGCAACTTCTCCAACGCAGGTGCAACAATATCTCCAGTCTGTGCTGCAAACCCAATCAAATATTGCTGGCGCTGCTTTAACTGCCCTAACTCCGCCACAATATCCGGTACAAGTGTCAAAGGTAATAAATTTGGTAGCGATCGCTTTGGCAATTTCTCACTACTATACTCAACAGGTTTAACATCTGCTACTGCCGCACTCATCACAATTATATCTGCTTCAGTAAAATGAGATAACATTGCTTGTCGCATCTGAGCAGCACTCACTACCTCCACAGTTTTTATCCCTGATAACAGCAACTCTCCCGAAATACTATGAACCAAAGTAACACTTGCACCGCGATGCAATGCCGCCTTAGCTAAAGCTATACCCATCTTACCCGTAGAAGGGTTGCCAATATACCTCACAGGGTCTAAATGTTCTCGCGTTCCACCCGCGCTAATTAATATTCTCTTACCTACTAAATCTCTTTTGCCTGCTGTATATAACAAAGATTCTATATTTGTGATTATCTCTGTTGGTTCCGCCATTCGGCCTTGACCAACGCGATCGCAAGCTAATATTCCCATACTTGGATTCATACCATAATATCTTTTTTCTGTCAATATTTGTTGCCAATTTCGCTGTACTGTCTGTTGTTCCCACATATCAGTATTCATTGCCGGAGATAATAAAATTGGGCAACGAGAAGCCAGCACTGTATTAGTCAACAAATTATCTGCTAAACCGTATACTAATTTTGCCAAAGTATTTGCTGTGAGAGGAGCAATGACTATTATTTCTGCCCATTCACCCAACTGAATATGCAATGGACGTCCGTGAGTAGACTGCCAAAAATCTCGATCTGTATAAGCTGGATAACGACAGAGAGTGGATAAAGTTAGAGGTGTAATGAACTGTTGAGCAGAATCTGTCAAAATTGCTCGCACCTCGATACCAGATTTTACGAGAGTAGAAACTACTTCACAAATTTTATAAGCTGCTATACCACCACAAATACTGATTAAAACTCTTCTACCCATAATATTTTCTTGTCTTGAAAAGGAGAGGTAATTGTTAATTAATAATTGTTAATTGTTGAAATTCTAGATCGTTAAGTTGTGAAGAAGCAAATAATTAATTAATATAGTATTTTTGGCATTGGTGATTTGAGGTATGAAATAAGTAATTTAGGTAAATTAAGAGTCATTCTTTGAATAGCAAAATTAGATGTTGTCTTTACTTAATTGACCGAAAAACACTTTTCTTTCTCCTGACTCAGTTCTCCTGACTTCCCCTCCTGGGAGGGGTGGGGGTGGGTTGACTCCTAAGTAATTAAAATTAATATCATACATACTCTTGAGCAACGCCATATTTTTCATTAAGCAGTTGGGGTCGCACATTATGGAATGATATTGCCAAAAATTAGTTTAGACTTTGATAAAAAAACCTAATATCAATCATTCTAGCAATTGATTAATCCAAAATCCTGTTCATCAAAAATCTAAAATCATTCGTCACTGTGCAACGCCAAGCAGTTGTCATATCAAATGAATGTTTCCTATTTGACTAAAATCATCAGTAAGTATTCAAACATAATTAAGATTAAGATAAATAGGAGTGTTGGGTAAAAAGTATCCAAGCTTAAAAATACCTTGTTTACTAAACCAACACTCTCAAATGTGACAAAATGATTAAATTACTGACTTGTGCGTTCCCATATTTTCCTCAAGCCTCATCACAAGGCTCTAAATCCAATAAATGGATATAAGGATCGATTAACTCTGGACGTTGAAAGGCGATCGCTCGTAGCAGGTGCCAATCACTCAACCCGTCAAAAGGATTTTGATAATCATCTTCCTCCAAACGTAAAGCCAACTTAGCTACATCCTGTGCAGTTAAATTAGCAACCTCGTGTAAAGAACGGGCTATAGTTTGCATCAAAACCGACCTCCCTGAAATGGCATCTGCTGAAAGCATTAATTAAAACGGAGTGTTATTCACACCTCCATTTAATATAATAGTCTTTCTAAGCTTTTGCCATAGTATCTATAACAAAACTTCGCATTAACTTCACAATTTCTGGAATAATCTCATGTCCCATATTAAATTCTTGGTATTGTATATTTGCCCCCAGATTTGTGAAAGTATCGCGCGTTCGTCTTCCTTGTTCAATAGGTAAAACTGGGTCTTGTGTACCATGTGTAACTAGAACAGGTGGTAATTTTTCTCCTGATGGTTGAAGTTGAGAATGTAGGTATCCACTTAAAATAATTAAGCCTTTTATTGGCAAAGTTACTCCTACATCCATAGCCATTGCCCCACCTTGAGAAAAGCCACATAGAATAGTTTTAGATAAAGGTATCCCTGTTTTACTTTCTAGAGAAATTAGCCAATCAATTAATATTTGGCGACTTTCAACCAGACCTTGGAATTCTAAATTTGATAAGTCATACCACATTTTTCCCTCAGGAACTTCAGGATGAGGCAATGGAGCATCTGGAAATTCAAACCAATAATCAGGCAAATTCAACTGTGTTGCTAAAGGTGTTAAATCATTACAATTAGCTCCCCAGCCATGTAAGAGAACAAATAAACCAGTAGGTTCTAAATTAGGTGAGATAGTAATTGAACTTAATTGGGTCATTATAAAGACATCAAAAGTAATTCCATTATTGTAACTATTCTGCACCAAATATTAAATTAGTTTTGCACAGTTACTTATAGAACCAAGTTTACAGCGCTTTTTATATTGATGAACCACATAGTCACAATCACGCGCCCAGTAGGGACGTTCCATAGAACGTCCCTACTGTGGTCTACCGAAATGAAAACCGCTGTAAAGATGGGGAGATGGGAAGATGGGGATATCAAGAAAAATTTGGTAATGGCGCTGTGATGGAACATTTTTTTAGACCGAACCCGAGCGGATTTGATCTGACTGCGCGGGGTGCAGCAGATGCAAGCGGTCATTGTGTGCTAGCTTTTAGCGGAAGTTAGGCACAAGCGCAAAACGCCCACATGAAAAGCGCAGCATGAAAAACGGAAAAAGCCTCTTACAGAGGAACTGCGGAATTCAGTACCTTCGGTAATAGGGAGGCGATCGAACATACTAAATTTTCTTTCTCTTGGTCGATTGGATATGGCATTTTGCAAGCGTAAAGCTCCACTTTTTATCCCCTTAAAAGAGGAGACTTGAAACCTGATTTTGTGGTTATAGCGCTGTGCGCAGGCAACAGCTCCGGAAGGCAACAGCTCCGGAAGGGGGATTGAAGAAGGAGACAGGAGACAGGAGACAGGAGACAGGAGGAAAATTACATGGGGATTCGCTCCCCCAAGTAATTTTGAACACCCCCGTTGACGGTGGGTTTAATACCCCACCGTCA